>JBQGBZ010000403.1:0-1189 GCA_052038215.1 Nitrososphaera sp. | reverse complement strand
TTCTAGGAGGCTTGTACCGTTAGCAGTCGTAGGTTTGGCCTTTGCGCTGGACCAAGGCTTAAAGATAATTCTAGAGGGTTTCTTGCCAAGACTTTATCTGTCTGGAATGTTTGATATCTCCATAACAATATTGCAGATTGTGTCTGTTGCATTATTTGCAATTTACTTTGCAAGGAAGCAAAGACTCATTGTGATCAGCTGAATGTTTCAAAGGCATGTATTAATTGTGGGACAATACAGCTACAATACTCTGCACATAGTCATAATTAATGTACAAGATGCACAGATGCTTTTTCACAAAAATAATCAAGACTCGTTGCCGGTGGTGGTGGCACAGCTGCCTTATATAACAAAACCTAATCTGGATGCTGACATCAACGTGAAAATTTACTCGGCATATTCAATTTATCCTCTCTCTATATGTGAGGATCACTTAGAAAATGGTTATTCTCTGTGACAATCTTATGAGAAGATATACGTACCAATTATCAATCTTGTAAGCAATAGTGTTGGACACACACTGCCAAGCATAGACGTGCTTAGCAGCATTAACATATGGTGGTAGCAGATCGGCAGTTTGTAGCTTAGAAAATCAGATAGGCTAACGCTTCACAATGCCTTACATCACAAAAGTCCAAAATTCAAAATTCTGTACTCAATGTGCACATTACAATATAAAGTAATTATGATTAATTCTGTGAATCGGCCATGCAGTGATATCGCTTAAGATGACTACTTTCATTCTGGATTGAACGTTAAGCAAAGTCCCAGATTAAATATTGTTCTTAATATTACTACGTAGTTTTCCTTTTTTTCTTTCCTCGTCCCTTTCGTCGTGTTGCGATCCTAATCCCTTTCTTGGCAGTTCTACTTGCTTTTCTTTCAAGTTCCTTCACTTTCCTTTTAACTTTTGGAGCGTTTCTTTTAATCACCCTCTTTGTCTGACGTACTGCAATTTTAGATCTTCTTTTTGCTTGTCTAGCTCCACGTTTTACTTTCCTTCTTGTCTTTGGCGCACCTCTTGGCAGCTGTTGTGCTGTGTCTTTTGCAGCCCTTGCGGTTTCAGTTGCTGCAGTAGTCGTTTCATCCATTGCACTTGCTGTATCTAACACCACACCGCTTTTCTCAACATCTTGGACTGTATCTCGTATGTCTCGTGTGGTGTCACGAGCAGCTACAGCCGCTTCAC
>JBQGBZ010000402.1:0-2340 GCA_052038215.1 Nitrososphaera sp. | reverse complement strand
AATAGTTCCTTTTTTCCTAATAATGGCGCCAATATTTTTCAATTCCTCAGCACTAGACCGAAAAGCGTCCATTGATATCTGAGTTGTTATCTATCTCGACCTCTGCTGCAATTATTACAGGAATCCCAAATGGTGTTGTCGCCACGCCCATGGTAGTGCAAGCGTGCTGTCCGACTTCCGGACCGTATAGCTGCAAGATAAGCTCAGAACATACATTAATCACGGCTGTTGTCTTTGTAAATCCTGCTGCCACATTTACAAATCCGCTAACCATGAGTCATGCTGTCACTCTATCTAGGTCGCTCAGCTCTCGTTTTAAAGTCCCCAGGATAGACAGGGTAGCAAGGCGTGCAGCTTAATAGGCTTGTTCTAGTGTGACATCAGCATCATTGCCGGCCTTGCCAAACGAGCCTGCAATTCATCCGTCTGGATTTTGAGGTCCATGTCCTGAGATAAACGCCCTGTTGCCTCGAGCACGAATCCATGATGGAGGCATTTTCATGTCGGGAGAAGCACCTTTGATAGGTTCAGGAAGACAAAGGTCAAGTGTTTTCAACTTCTCTTCTACTATTGAGCGATTCTTTTTTCTAGGCACACGGTTATTGCTTTTTACCACTACTGCGCTAGAATTAATCCAATGATTTAACTATATTCATGTTTGTAATCGCATAACAAGATGCGGTTCCCTCTGCCATCATTCTATATACGATGAAAATGTTATAATCTCACAACAGAACTAGTATGTCTCACTGTAAAGAGACAGGAGGTATCTGACGGGGCTACTCATAGCTCGAAAATCAGCTTCGTGTGTATTAGATGAAAAAGTAAATGAAGGATCAATATTAAGACGGAACTTAGCAGAGCGACAATACCTCCTTGGCAAATTTTGTCCAAGACCGACCACACCTCAGTTCTTAATAGCCTAGCATTTCCTGGAAGTTGCTAACCAACAAAGCGGATAAAAGCAAGTTTGTTCTTATTTAAGCGAAGGATGTCCCTTAGCAAAGGGGAATTTTCACTTTCTGAGTGCTAATCGATAGTCCGGTGACGATTATAGCTGCACCATAAAATGCAGAATTCAAAATAAGTTTGAACGATTCGCTAGGAAAGAGCTGCCCCTCTTGGTCGAACAAGATGTCTAGACCTTACAGAATTCTGTAACCTTACAGAAAATCGTAAGTGTCTAATACCGTTGTAGGTCAGGCCGATGGGGCATTAACTTGTGAAGACAAATATCATCGCTGCACAGTCCGGTCAAGCATAGCGGACCTGAGAGTCGCATCTTATGAGACGCAATCAAAACCAAAACCAACATTAGAATATAAAAACAAATGCTCCGGCCGGGATTTGAACCCGGGATCAGCGACTCGAAAGGCCGCTATGCTTGACCGGACTGTGCAGCCGCATTGAGAGGAAACAGCTACTACACCACCGGAGCATTCGCAAACTGTGTAAGAACCTTCCCATAAAATCGTTTCTTACTGGAATTCATAAGGTTTTTCTATTGGAGAGAGAAAGGAGATCAGTATATGGACAATGTTGTTCAAAGGATTGATTTAGAAATCGAGAAGCGCAGTCTGCTCAAACACTCCTTCTACAAGATGTGGTCAGAGGGCGCGCTGACAATCGATCATCTCCAGGGTTATTCAAAGGAATATTTTCAACTAGTAAAGATAGTCCCGAAGTTTGTTGAAAACATTGTTGCCAAATCGACACATGATCCTAATATTATCAACAACAATGCCCTCGAGGAGGCCGAACATGTTGACTTGTGGGTAAGGTTTGCCAACGCACTTGGCATTTCAAAAAGCGATCTTATCAATTACGGTGGTTCAGAAAAGACCAACGAAGCTGTTGACACGTTGATGGGACTTTCAACCCTCACGTTTGAGGAAGCGGCAGCAGCAATGTATGCTTACGAAATGGAGCTTCCAAAGATAAGCAGGAGTAAAATCGATGGACTCAAAAAATTCTACGGTATGGATAGCGAAGATGCAACAATATATTTTGAAACACATGAAGAAGCTGACATTAGGCATGCGCAGGCATGGAGAGAGATCTTACAGAGCATCCCAGTAGAGAGGCAAGAAGCTACATTTAATGCAGCAATCAATTCACTGCAGGCACAAAACATGCTGCTTGATTCGGTCTATGAAAAGTATGTCATCGCTGGAGATAGCAATCGAATTTACCGTTAGCTAGCCGACGACAACACAATTCTCCAAACCTTTATACATACTTTTACTCTTCAATTTTTTCTGTTTGGGCCCATAGCTCAGCCTGGCAGAGCGACCGGCTCATAACCGGTCGGCCAGGGGTTCAAACCCCCTTGGGCCCACT
>JBQGBZ010000401.1:0-5677 GCA_052038215.1 Nitrososphaera sp. | reverse complement strand
CCTGTCATCGCAGTTGCTGTTGCTATCAGCAATCCTATTGTTGTAACAATAAGGGTAGCAGTTTGATTTTTAATTTTGTGGTTGCCACTATTACCAGTTATCTTCACCATTTTCATTAGCCACCCAAAAGATGTTGGCAGTTAAAAAAGATTCCCCATATTTGGAGATGTGGATATCAACATCGAAGTAGAGAAGAACAAGCAAAATTTCAAGAAACACTCGCAGAACAATCAGCAATAGTGCAAAAAGCTCGTATCAAAGACTACAGAAACGAGGAATAATTTATGGAGCGATTAAGCGACAATCATCAAGATTGGCAGAACTTAGACACCAAGAAGAAATTAAGGAACGAAGAAGAAAGAAAAATGGCTCAGTTCCTTTAGAATATTAAAAGATGTTCTCAAGCCTCCAAATTTGCTATAATACACTCCCAACAAACCAAGGAATATTCATCGCTTGTTCTATAGAACTTTAGCTTTGGCTTTTTACCACATGAATAACAGCAGGAGGAATAACTAAAATCCAGCACCTGGTTCATTGTTATTACCCACCAAGCGTGAGAACCACTATTTGTGCTTGTAACCAGTCTAATGCATCAATTTCTGCAAGCAGCCTTTCTGTTTCGTCTATGTCTGTGCTATTCTTCAATTGTTCCTTCCCTTGTAAAATGATGGATTCAACTTTTTGCAGGTCATAGTCATCGAGAGCTCTTATAGCATCTATCTGGATTTGATAGGTGTTATTTACTTCTTGTCTATTTTTGTGATTCATTAACTCTTGAAGAAGTGAAATTTTCACATCTATAATTTGACTTAAGGATATCATCATTACCACCTATGGAGAACGAAGGAAAGGAACAGATGGCTAGCTACTAAACAAGCTAGCACCTTAAGGGGCGGGTGGGTGGTATTGGTTAGGCAGATGGTCATTGTTGACGTGTTTGTTGCTGGGATGCCTTTTCATCATGTCATCTAACTCATTGTAGACTTGAAGAAGTTTTAGACCCTTTTCAGTGATCTTGTAAGTCTGAGTAATTGAGTCATAGCTAAGCAGATCCCTTTCGGTTAGGAGCGTCAAATACTCTTTCAATTGGTTATAACTTAGAAATGCATTGTACATTAATTTGGTCCTAGTAATATTCACGGCGTCATTTGCAACTTCAAGAATCTGTCTTATTATCTCAGTTCTGTCTCTGTATTGCATTCTTGTCTTTACACTGTTAACGATATCGACAACAGCGCTAAATAACCTTACAAAGTGTTTTACTAAGTAACATCTTTAAGTCAGAGATGATGTTAGATCTAATATTATCAACTTTTGATTATCATGAGTCAATAAGCAAGCAAACATAATGGTGATACTAGCTGCTGGCTGGAAGTTATTAGTAATTATTAGTAACGACCGATGCCTGCTTCAGCAACCATATTGGCATTAACATAGCGCCTAGAAGGCGATCTCTCTGGCCATAGTAGCGAGATAAAGATCAGATTATTCCAACAAAGCAGAATGGGACTTTCTAGCTTCGAAACGACAGTTTAGTGAAGATTATGGCTATACAATAAAGAGCAATCTTCAAAGTAAGTTGAAGCAATTCGCCAGCCAAGAGTTACCATCATTGATTGATCAAAGATATCTTACAGAATTATGTAAGGTCGACCTTACAGAAAGAGGTTCGCTGGTTTAGCGACGCTGCTGAAGCAAAACAAATTGACGGCGTCAAGGGATCTGACTACGTCACGATTGTGTATGACAAACTGTACAAGAGCACATTTCACTCGGTCAGAACCGAGGACTTGGAGCAATGGCTCTACGTCACTTCAAAAGAGCAGGTTGTTAAGTTAATCCCAGACCCCATAGATGGGGTTTGTATCATCTCGGAAATCCTGAGCGCTAACAATGAGCTGGACCTCCCTCATCCCGTTTATGCCAACTCCGACCCTGAGAAGTCACGCGATCCCTATGAAAGGGAAAATCATGTAATCGATCATCTCATCCCTGAGAAGCCATGTTTTTTTTCGAGATTGCCCTATCCACACAAATGAGCTAAAGCGGGTCCGACCCATTTCGCTTTGGATGATTGGAAAAAGCATTCAGGATCCAGATGTGGTTGAGGCTAGTAAGAGACACCAAGCCAAATGCCTCCGAGAGCTGAATATTAAAAAGCTGCTTTGCTCTCTGTCAGCGTTACCGAAAATTTATTCGACACGTTGGATAACCTAGATGAAGCGGATGATGTTGTCGATGCTGCTGCTGAGGATACTGCTACCTGAATTATCTGGCTAACAGACGCGCTAACTTTACTACATTAACTTTCAGTTTACTTATCGGGTCTGTTACTGCTCCGTCCGGGTCCTCCTCTACCCTTCTTTGTAACATCTTGTGTTAGAGTTATGGGGACATTTGTCAGTTGAGTCATGTATTCCATCGCCGTCACTATCATGCGCCGTTCCAGTCATAGAAGAAGAAGACTGTGTATCATGGCCTACTCCTTGAGAAGGAGAACATTCAACTGGACCAGTAAAGTCTGTTGTTCCATAACTGTTACTTAAAGAGATTTTGTTGTTTTCAGCTGAACTACAATGAACTGAACTTGCAGAATAATCAGTATTGTCTATTGTAGCGGAAAAGGAAATTTCCCCTCAACTCGTGTTATTGGTAAATGTTCCCCTGTTGATACTGCCAGCATATATTTGTCCATTTGGAGGATCGCTTGCAGTTGAATTGTTCCATTAGTTATATCGACTTGCGAGCGATCAGAAGTACTAGTAGTTCCATGTGCATCAAACGTTAGCCCAACCGGCTGTCGTGAGTTGGAATCAGTGCCAGAAGCCTGTCCTACAGTTTGGAAACTCATAGCGGTTTGAGCTTGCACTGGTTGAAGAAGGATGTTAGAGAAAAGCAGTACTGGACTAGCTAACAGCAGCATCGCAATTGCAGATAAGGTGGCAGTAAAGTCGACGGGATTTTCTTTCTCATATACGGCATTTTTATCGACATATTGCCGTAATATGGCTGGATATATTTAACATTTTTCAACTTCTTCTTGATGTGGTTCTGTATCACTAAAACAATACAGCTCCTCGTTTGGCTGTACTGCTGTTGTTGTTATTGTTGTCATTCTGAGCCGATAAAGTGACAGAACCCGTTAAAAGCTTTTACTTAATTCTGTCGACAAAAGCCAGACTAATCTACAGTTACGCATAAAGTTTCGGTTTGTATCTACAGTTTGCTGTAATAGCCAAAATCGCTAGTGCTTCGTCGTGTTAGGAGTGCGGCAGCAAGTGCATAAACACGTACTCGACAATGAAGGAAGGGAGACTCAGTGCAGCAATGGGCTTTCATTGAGTCTCTCTCCTTCCTTTTATTATATAAGGGGAGATTTTTACCTAAGCGTGAACCTTATGTCTTCTCTGGGTGTGTTGTTGGTGGTGATGGTGTTATGCAAATAGTAATCAGACCCAGCTACTATAACCTTCCTATCGCTAACTAGCGACAACATATTTTATGCTATATTATTATCCTCAAGCATCATCACGGCTGGTTGCTACTGCTGTCTCGACATACTCGCACCTATCAAAATGAGATCCACTTCACCACTGTGTCGGAGTCAGGATTTACCATTGAGCAAGTCGTTATCGAAGTCCTCAAAGTACATTTTGTTTATTTTTTTGTTTCATCAGTTCTGCATACCAAAAAGAGCAAGTACTCTAACATGTCAATCTCGGTAATCAGCCTCTCAATGATATCGCTATCCTGTGCTTTTCGGTACTCTTTTTGTTTTGCCTGCAAAATTTTGCTTAACTTCTCTGCATCCCTTGGCGAATCCTGAAGTATCTTTATTTTGAGTTCAGCATATTTTTTAATTACAGGGTTAACTTTTATCGCTGCAGCTGCCTCCTCCTCAGGCGTTGTGTTGTCATATTGTGGGTTGAGCAGCTTCTTGATTCCCTCAACGGTTCTCTGGATTATGACCTCGGTTGAATCCTGAATTGTTTTTGTGGAGTCTTCTTCTTTGTTGATGCAACTATTGTTATTATTTATGACCAAACAGCACGACCGTATGATTACCACCGCGAGCTATGCCATGATGCTCAAAAACAGTAGAGCACCTAAACGCCTGGGGGAGAGATAGTGAAGAAGAAAGAAAAAAAGAAGGGAAGGAATTTTTAGTAGTAGTAGTGGTAGTATAGCTTATGCGCTAGTTTAGCAGTTGCTAAAGGTTCCTTCAACTGGGAAGGTTCCCGATGGTCCTGAATTGGGTACTACTTCTATTGATACTTCAGTGAATGTGACGCATACAATTACTTCTGTCATTCCGTCTGGGCATGTCCTTAGGTCTTCAGCATGCGGTAGACTGGCTACGATGTCAAAGTCAGCTCTTCCGCCTTCAACATTAACATTCTGTGTCTGAGTTACTGTAGTAGTTGTTCTTTCTAGACCTGATGGTTGAGTTCCAGCAGATCCACGATTAATGCAACCAGTAGTCACTTCGGCATCAGCTGACAATGTTGCTGTTGCAGTTGTAGCTCAGCCTAGACCTGATACATTAAATGTACACTCCAGTGCATTATCCGATGTTACATCGCAGTTTATGGGTCCATGAATTCTTGGTGCTGCAAGTACTACTTGAAGAAGCATTGGTGCCATCAGCACCACTAATACTGCCCCTATTGTTGCTATAGGTATACCTTTTTTCTTTAGGGTTTCTGACATACTTCCTCGCATTCGTTAGTGCAGGCATCGGTAATACACACTGCGGAACAAATATGCGAAGAAGGGAGTAGGACTAGTATTTGAGATTCTTTATCTAAAAAGAGTTTACAACAATTGACGAACCTGAATTCTTACCAAATTATGCTATAACACACATGATGGTGTGTATGTGTATGTGTATATGTGTACCGCCATATACGTTAAGAACTAGCAATCAAGAACTTCAAGCTGTCTTTCCTCTATATACCTAGGCTATACTGCTACTGCTGCTACTACCCGCGTAACACAAATTGTAAAACTAAAGAGAAAGAGAGGTCAAGCTATTGTATCTACCACACTGCCATCAGGCAAAATTTTTGAGGAAATATGCCACCAACTACAGCGCGACAGATTTAACAGCCCAACCCCCTTTTCTTAAGGCGTTCATATCTATTATTGGTTGTACTGTTATTATTGTCATCGTTGTTGTTGCTAGCTAAATAGTAATTGTTGATACCGCATAGACAAAATGGAAATAACACAGATTTGTGCCACAGCCACCTTTTTGTCAATTCAGCTTGACTATCGTTAGCTAGAGGCACGTTTTTAGCTAAGTTACAACAATGTATAGTGGTAGGTGTTACTAACCAGAGTAGAGCGTGACTATTTGTTAACAGCAGGTAGTAGAATAGCAGCAGTCAAAAAGCAGCAGTCAAAAATTCAGCGACAGTTATAGCCGCGTTCTAAAGTCAAGACTTCAGAAGAAAATAGAACGCTTCACTAGCGAAGAGCTGCCATTGCTGATTGACAAAGGATTCATACAGTCGACGATACTTGAAGAAGGTTCAGGTGTTACAGAATCCCGTAACGTTACAGGAAACTGTAACATGCCCGAAATGAAAACCTCTAAAAATGGCATAAATCACGCTCAAAATAGCGATATCTTTGCCGCTAGTAATCTTTATGCGCCATGGTCAGGCGGAGA
>JBQGBZ010000400.1:0-3556 GCA_052038215.1 Nitrososphaera sp. | reverse complement strand
TGGTATCTATTACCAATATTTTTTGGACTTGTGGGTGGAATGGCTATGTTTTTTGTACTTAAAGATGAGGATAGGCAGTTAGCGAAAAATGGTGTTAAACTTGGAGCGATATTGACAATAGTACCGATATTCATAGTAGTTTCGCTGTGGTCGGTATTATTTGCATCACTGATATCTAATTTTGCAGCGACAGGAGCAACGACAACACCAATAACTGATTCTGGTTTATTCCTTCCATGATTAAAGCGACCTGATGGCATGGGTATAGCGAAAGGATGCTTGCGGCAGATAATATAAGACGAGAAAGGACTTTATTTTTCTTATGTAAGGTATCAATGATAGTTGTATATTATTTGAGGATGCAGTGGACTGGATAATGGTGAGACTTATTTGAACCCCCGACTTCGCCTCATCAGTAATAGCTAGCTTGCTGCGATAAATCATTCAAATATCAATAGCTTGATCAATATGCAATAGAAGGTAGGAATGGTGCTGCAGGATCCTGATACTTTCCAACGGCCATTAGATTAGCTGGCCAAACGATACGGAATCCTGCACCAAGTAGCCACCTAAGAAGGTCATAGTTGCGGCCTGGAACGAAGAAGCCATGACCAAGAATCGCAGATGTGTTTGCTACAAGTGCCTTGAGAACTTCATTTGTCTTAGCAACTGCATGACCTAAAAAGCCTATTCCTGCAGCGTAACCAGCAATACAACCAGTATTATCTATAGCGACATGGGCTACGCCTTGATCTAGGGCTCGGCGCAACTCTAGTTCTCTTGAAAATCCATGAGTAGATATGCAGATTTCATTACAGTCAGAAACATCTTCGGACTCAGCTGCACGGACATCGTACCGCTTCTCTAGAGTGCTGGGTGTTGGATTTCCATGAATGAGAAAGAGAGGTTCGCGCAAAGTAAAACCACATTTAGTGTAAAGCGCAAATGAGCGCAAATGGCTTGGTGACTGAACAAGTCGTACTTGATCATAACCGCGCTTGCGCGCTTCAACAAGTGCGGCTTCCATTAGTGCTCGGCCAACTCCTCCTTCAACGGAGGGATCCACAGTAAGAGGGCCAATCGCAGTAACGGGAGAATGAGGAAATACGTGAAGGAATATGCTGCCAAGAATTTTGTCATCTCGCTCTGCTAATGCTCCCCAAGAGTTTGGATTTACAAGCAGAGTCTTGATCATCCCTACAGCGAATTCGATTGATGGTTGCTCTGAGGGGTAACCGTGAGTTGATGAGATCGCTTGATGTGCTTGAAAACCTATTTTGCCACATGCTTCTGCATCAGTCTGTTCGATTGATCGAACTCTCAAACTCATGAAGTCTTTATCAAGGGGAGTACCAGTTTTTTGCTTTTAAACATATAGTAATTGTCAGAGTAAATTGTATCAGGGCAGGGATACATCTAGCAAGTTCTTTTGCCAACTTGAATCAGTGTTGAGTCTCTAGTTTGTGAATTCAAATAAATTTTTTATACAAATCTCAAAGAGCTTACTCCAAAATTGCAGTTGCCAAACTACTGTTGGGCATATCAGGAAATTAATAAAAAAAGAATATAAGATGGTCAAAGCAGGGTCCTTAGCTCTTCTGTTAGTTTCTGAGATTCCTCCGGCCTGCCGATATATGTCGCCCGTGTATTCTGGAATGCAGCAAGGCTCCATTCCCCGTTCCGCTTGACAGCAACAAGTGTCTGGACCGAATTTCGTTCTGGATCTAGATCGGTCTGTCCAGCCATCACCGTTCCCCCAACAGTATGCATTACAGCAACGCCAGAGGCCACAAAGCGCACACTTCTTACTTTTCCTACAAGTCTCGATCCTTTGAGAAACTTATCAAATAGTTGTTGGTGAAATAATGCAATTTCATGCCGACCGTTGATGTGTGTGCCATCAAACCCTACCAGATCACCATTTCCTTCAAACGGGAATGCAAAGGCATAACCACTAGCTGTATTCCATCCGTCCATCAGCTGATGGTAAAGAGCGCGGATTTCGACTTCGTCACCAATGGCAGATGATGATGATGATGATGATTGTGTCTGAGAGTACCCATCCATTAGTATCCCACCATCCTCCGCGCATATTCTGATAGGTTGCCTAGAGTATTTTTGCTGGTTTTGTGTTGTATTTCGTCTAAAGTTGCATAGTCGTGATCCTTGTGTACTTTGGGGTGCCAAAACAGCTTGCTACTCTTACTACATCTGCTGCACTGGTAACTCCGCTCGATCCAGTCAAATTTCCAACAGGGATACACCGATGAGAACCTGTGGACATCATCAGGGGGATGTGCATCAAAGATATTACTGCAGGCTTTACAGGAATAACACTTGACAGCTTTTTTCTCAATTCTATTTTTGTACGTCTGACGATTTTCTGATGTCATCATGTTAGTAATTGAATCGTCACATGTGCTTTTATCATTGATCAAAATTGACATCTACATAGTGGTCAGATAATGAGTGAGTCTGTCCATTTTTAGTATTGCCACTATACATTATGTAACACTAAGATCAGAGTTGAGGTCGGAGATGCTGCGCATTATTATAGTGTGCTGTGGGAGAGAAAAAGAGAGATACACATAGATTCGGAAGTAACAACTAAGAAGACTTGCAAATTTGATTTAAACAAATTCATATTTAAGTTCGGACGAGCTCACTACTAAATACATCGTGTCAATACAAGAAGCATTTTTCTCGGAAATCCCTCTGATCCTACTTCGCAGAAAGCTTTTTAGCTCTATCATATTCAAAGGGACTAGCAAAGAATCCCCTTTTTGAAGCAAGATATCACTTTGCGGCGGGAGGGGTCCAAATAGAATTTTCATTATCTACACCTTATTCACAAATCATGACAACAGTGTGTAAGTGTGGGGGGGTAGATGCAGTTATACGCTTTGTTAACTATGTCTAATCTTACAATAAAGAAGATAGGGAGTGGAGAAATACAGTTTGGCTAAGAAAAATGGAAGGATGACAGAAACTCATGATAAGGGTTCGGATAAAGAAAAAAACAAAAGAAATGAAACAGGTGTGTCAATTACATCACGATCAACGCCATCACATTCAAGAGAGAAGGGCAAGACAATAGAAAATGTATTGGTGCTACAGGGTGGCGGATCCTTGGGAGCTTTTGGTTGTGGTGTATTCAAGGCAATTGCAAAAGGAAATATCAGGATCGATATTGTTGCTGGCACCTCCATTGGTGCAGTAAATGCTGCTATTATAGCAGGAGGCAGAGATGGGGAATCCTCGGAGCAACTACTAGAACAGTTTTGGTTGGAATTATCGGATAGCTTTGTAGATTTAAATAATACTGTTGCTGCTTTTTTGCCTTACCTTTCAATTCCTACACTTGCAGAACAAGGGGTAGATTATTTACTTAGCCATTATCCTTCGTACTTCCTCGGAAGAGGTAATGCACAAGAAGAAGAACATCACCAATCTGTAAGCGCAAACAAAAAAAGAAAGATCAAACAGATAGGATCTTTCTATAGCTCGGCGATTTTCGGAAATTCTAAAATGTTCAAGCCTAGGTGGAAGCCAGAAT
>JBQGBZ010000399.1:0-31407 GCA_052038215.1 Nitrososphaera sp. | reverse complement strand
AGCCCCAATCGCTGCAATAGTGAAATAGTCTCTTATTTTTCCAGACTCAACTTTCCTTGCTACGACAAGAAAAGCAACTCCAAACATTACACTTCCTGCTATCAAGCCTGTTCTAAAGATAGATCTAAAGAGATAGGCATTTTGAAAGTCTTCCCAACGCCATGCTATACCGGTAAATAGAGTATACAACTCTGTGAATCTACCTATCATATAAAGCACTAAGGGGATTGTAAGTAAGATTAAAAGCACAACGGGCATCTTGCCTACTCTTTGGTGATAGTACTGGCGCAGCAGCATAGTTGTAATGGCCCATGTAAACACAAATGAAATAGTAATTGGAATCCAGCCATTTAGATACGAGTAAATCAGCTTGATCGATGAAGGCACAATGTAGAATGTCGTAGTATCTGGCTTGACTACTTTGTATTGTATATCTCCTTGATATTTTTCGTCCTTTTTGTAGATAAACATGTCCTCAGGAGCCGCGCCTGGGGAGGATTTTTCTTCCACTACTCTTACAAGCAGCATCTTAGATCCTGCATCAAATGCCATTGCTGCAGCAAGTGAAGCAGCAGCAAGTCCGCAGATTAACAATAGGTGGTGGGTGTCTTTATCTCTGCTTATTTTATACCATGAGAAAAACTTGAAACCAATTATTATCATGATAGCAGAGGAAACTAGAGTGCTGAGCGAAAAGACAAAGTATGCCAGGTACCTGACACTAACATTATAATAATAAAATCCTATGAACATTGCCACAAAAGTTGCAATCAGAACCAACATGATCGCTGTCACGACCTTGAACATTCTGTCAAAAAATAAGGATTTGGCCCTTAAATCCGCACTTGCTTGACTCACATACTTTAAAATAATGAATGATCCTATTGTTCCAGCAACTATAGTCAATCCAAAGATTATTGCTCCTGAAAAATTGTTGTAAGGAAACATCTGTCTACTTGCCAAGAAACCTATTACAATAATAGTTGTAATTGCTATTGAAGCAATAATGGCTGTCTTCCTTGATGGTTGTATTAGATGATCCATTTTGCGAAATAATAGGATATTTTTCACCGATTATCTTTATTGTGAATGAGATTTTCCAATTTATACTTTATATCCCCTTTTTCTCCCTAATTTTTTTAAAAATTCTTATATATCGAAAAGATATAATTGAATGCTAAAGACTATATGCATATTTGCAAATAAGCTTAGAGAGACTTAATATGCATAAATCCATTATTTATGATAGAAACTTAAGATATTTTGGTTCAATAACAAAAAGTATAAGGGGTTAAATTATAACACAATATAGAGGCTACATCGCTCTATAATTTTTCTTATCTTGCTATTTGCTCCTTCTCTTTTTGCTCCGAGTTTCGTTCCTGAAGTTTCTTCATCATTAAATCAATTTTCTCTTCTATTCTTTCACTTGATTCCTTTGACTGAGGTGAGCCCACATACAATAGAAATGATAATCCTGCCACCTGCCACATCAGTTGTAGAAATTCTGACTGCCAATTTTCCATTATATCTCGAACTGTCATGTTAAAGTAGTCACCAGCTTGAATAAGTTGATTATGCGTTTGCTGTTCTTGGACATATGTAAGCCATGCGAATACCCAATGCGCAGCCAGGCTGATGACGAAGAAGCCTAATGTTACCCATAGAAAACCGCGTCTGTTTTTCTATATCTTGGCAAGCAGTAATTTCCTATTGGAGGCGCCCTTCTTGTTATAAGATTCCGCCATCCCAAAGTTTAATGGAACTTATCGGATAAAGAGAAGACCGTATCTTTTATCAAAGGCAGTAGAGTGACATAGATGGGCGGCAGAGATAGTAACTATGTTGTACTTGTTATTTCTGAGCATACTGTGCACCTCCTTAGCAATGTGATCGTATATTATTCTGGAGGTGTGCAGGCTCTATCACTTCTTTGATTCAACTTTTATCGACCTCCAAACTTAGCATTATCGAAGATAACAGATCCTTCTAAATTTTATTCATTATATACAATCTCTATATGTCCATATTGTTTGTCTCTGGTTAACTTAGTATCTTTATTTTTATACCTGGAATGATGGTTGTGAAGCTTGAAATAATCTTTCAAGTAATATTTCTTATCAATAACGAATAAGTCAAGTCGTCAATTGTGGATTTATGTATGGCATTTTAAGAAACTGAAATGACTGAATGAAACCAAAGAGCAGTGACTGAGGCTATTGTGAGTGATTTCAAAACAAGGAGGAGAAGCTTGTGGTAACTATGAAGTAAAGATCTCTTTCTATGCAGAGTTCTCTGTGTTCCTCTTTTCTTTCTCATCTAATATTTTGTGATATTGTACGCACTGATGTTGTAGAGCAATGAAGGCTGCCGCGTTTTAATAAAGTGGACAATATTTTTTGTCCTCTTTTATCTAAAGTGGATTGTGGATCACGTTGTTAAAATGGAACCCTGGCAAAAACAATGGATCTTGAACTTAATGGGCTCTTGTAATGGCAACAGATTGTTGGCAGTAAAAAGAATGTCTGAAATTTCTAAGAAAGAAATACGAGAATGTTGGATATTATTAGATGAAATCGTACCCATGAGTGCTGTGGAGCGATTAAGGTATTGTTCGCTTGGAGTAATGGATGGACGTGATTCAGGGTAGCCAAATTCGTTGGCTTCTAGTAGTACAAAAGATGAAGAGAAAATTGGCTCAAGAATAGGGACTTGCGGCTTGATAAAGACAATACCTCTGCGTAAGATTATTCATTAGTTATCGTAGTCCTCGTTGTCCTCCATAATCGTTTTACAAAGTTCTTTCTTGTTTAGGTATTATCCTCATCATGATCTTGGACAATTAATTGACTGTTTGTTTTGCGTGGTTTTTGTGTAACGTAGAAGTTTAATTATAAAGATATTGCTAGAATGACTTCCTACCTAAATTGATAATCCCTGTAAAGAGAATAAAAAAGCGACTTAGAAATTAGTTCGTCAGATGGTGACATTCCAAGAAGGGATTACACAATAATAATATTGTAACTAATATCTTAACGCTCAAATATGTTACAGTGCTTAGAAAGCAGGTGGAATCACCACCAATAGCAAGCAAACTTGGTCAAGAAGAAATAATTTACCTTGACTGGAATAACACCTTTAATATTCTAGAAAAAGCATACAGATCCGGTCTTTTTGTTCTGATTATTGGCCCAAAAGGTACCGGCAAGACTACTCTTGTAAGAAGGTTTGCTTCAGAAATGAACAAGGAACTTGATTCTGTGAATTTTTCACTTCGCACTCGAGAATCTCATCTGGTGGGAGCGAGGACCCTGGACAAGGGTGAAATAAACTTCGTAGAAGGTGTATTGGTAAAGTCTATGCGCAATGGCACTCTGTTATACCTTGATGAGCTAAATGCGGCAGAGGCAGACGTGCTGCTGCGACTTGACGAGGCACTAGATGACAGACGACAGCTAGTATTAAAAGAAGCAGAGGGGCAGATTGTCAAAGCAGCAGACGACTGGTTTGTAATAGCTACGATTAATCCATTATCACACGTTGGTACGAAGGAGTTGCCCCCTCAGCTGCTGAGCAGATTCCCTGTAAGGATGAGGCTGGACTATCCACCGGAAGATATTGAGCTTGATATTGTTAGTCGCCATGTGACAATTGACGATTCAAAGGTCAAGGATATCAAACATGCAATCCAGCTTGCCAAGAACCTGCGCGAGGCAGCTGCAGTTGAAGAGCTGTATTACAGCCCATCAATACGGGAGACAATAGCGTTTGCTAAGATGCTCAACACTGGACTATCTGGAAGACAGACTGCTGAAATTGTATATGCCAATGTATATGACCAATGGGGGCAAGTCGAATATCAGAAAGTACTGGATATGATAACGTCCATCTTTGGCGACCGATAAATGGTCAAAACCCCAGACCCTATAATGCGAAACGATGTTTTGCTAGACATTGCAACTTTTCTTGCTCGGAGATGGTCTGGAAACAATAAGATAGTTGTTATTCTTATGCCTGACAAACCTCCAACTGCCAAACTGGACAAGAATCAGATCGTTCTTACTCTTCTCAACTACTATCCCGGCACTGACTTTCAAAAATATAGACAGTGGCGTGTAGCACTCTGGTTTGAATCAATGAGAATGAAACACTCCTCTAAGGTGTTGAGTAATGAGCATGCTTTTGGGTTTTTACTCAACACACTTGAAACAAAGAGAATCGAGATCCTTGGCTTGCGAGAATGGGAAGGAATGATCAACGAGATTATGTTTAATGAGGGTATTTCATGGATGTCGCGTCAGTTATTGAATTCCATATATGGCCGCTACAAAATAGCAGAGGCATTTTCACAATATTTTCTCACCGGCTACTTGAAGGGTGAGCTGTTTGGTGGTGAATTTGATAAGGTGAAAAAGGCAACTGATTATGCAAATGAAATAGTAAAAGAAGCTATAGACAACAACTACGACACAAACTGGATGGAGCAGCATATTCCAAAACTGATCAAGATGCTTGAACTTGATTCCCTAGTTTCGATCCCTGTATTATCTCCAAGGACAAGGGTCGGTGCTTCACTTAATCAGAGTGACACCTTAAAGCAAGTAGAAAAGGTGGTGCAGACACAACATAAGAAGGACGACGTACAGAAGAAGACTAAAGAGGTTTACGAAGGTCGCGATGTGCTTCAGGAATTCGAGACTCTTATCGCCGAGAGCAAAAAGACAGAGAGCAAAGGCTACGAGTCATTGGAGAACTTTGGTCTAAGTGTGCCAGACAAAATGGATCTTGACGAGACACAGATCTACGATATTGACCTAATACAGAAGGTCAAAGCGGCATTTAGAGACTGGAAAACAGGATGGATCGAGCAACATGATGAATCTGGCGACGAGTTTGATGTAGAAACCTACATCGAGGCATTGCCTAAGACCTTTCTCGCTGACTTCAAACTCTCAATCAAGACCAAGGTTGCAATATTGCTTGACCACTCTAGTAGTATATCTGATGTAGAGTTAGAATACAAGCAAGCTACGATCGCACTGTGTGAAGCACTGCACTATCTTGGAATAAAGTTTGCGGTCTATGCATTTAGCACAGATAACCAACAAGTAAAATGCTGGATCATCAAGCCACCCAACATCAAATGGTCGGTGGTGAGCGCTAGGCGACTTGTCCAGATTAGAGCAAGTGGTGGCACTCCCTTGGCAGAGGTTTATGGTCTACTCCTGCCTGTGCTCAAGTCATTCAAGCCAGATATCTTTGTCACCCTAACAGACGGCGAACCATCAGACTTTGATGCAGTAAGACAGATGGTGCTCTCGTATAGGAAAATGGCCATCCATATGATGGCAATAGGAGTTGGTCGCAACCTAAATGACTCTGTCGGTATAGGACACAATTTAAAGTACCTAGACTACGAAAAGGCAATCTCTGTCAGTCGATTACAAGATATTCCAAAAAAAGTGATCAAGTTGCTGCGCAGTAGCTAGATGACTAGATTTGGATTCTCCTTCTTAACCTTTTCCCAGTCACTTAAGAAAGCGGAGAGTCCCTTATCTGTCAGTGAATGGGAGATCATTTTGCCAAGTATTTCGGGTGGAAGTGTCACAACATGTGCACCAATCTTGCCGGCTTCGATGACATGCAGAGGATGGCGAATACTTGCAACAAGGACTTCTGTGTTAAATTGGTAATTTTTGAATATCTGCATTATTTCGCTAATGATTGTCATGCCCTCGTGCCCTGCATCATCCAGTCTACCAATAAATGGACTGACATAAGCAGCACCGGCTTTGGCAGCAAGGATCGCTTGGTTTGCTGAAAATATGAGTGTTACATTTGTTTCAATTCCTTGCTCCTTTAATTTCTTAACAACCTTCAGTCCATCTGGGATCATAGGAATCTTGACTACAACATTTTGTCCATATTTTTTGAGCCTGTGGGCCTCCTCGATCATTTCCTCCATTGTAGTCCCGATGACTTCAAGGCTCACTGGTCCCTTGACTATCTTTACTATCTCGCGCATGGTCTCAGCAGGGTTACCCTTCTCCTTTGAAAGCAGTGTAGGGTTTGTAGTGATGCCATCTATCAAGCCCATATCGCTGTACTTTTTGATCGATTCAATATTTGCAGTATCAAGAAAGATCTTCATTATTTTCTGCTCCTGCTTCGCGCTTCAAGCACTGCATTTGCTATTTCAGCTGCAGTTAAACCATAGTGCTCCAAGAGCATGTCGATTTCCTCATCACGCGCAGACTCACCAAATATGTCACGGACTCCAATGCGCTTGATAGGTACGGGGTAAGTCTCGCCAATAACTTCAGACACTGCACCTCCAAGACCTCCAATGACACTATGCTCTTCAGCTGTAGCTATGGCACCCGTCTCCTTGGCACATCTAGCTATTAAGTCATTATCAATTGGCTTTATTGAAAACATATCAACTACCTTGCAGGAAATACCTTTTCTCTTAAGCTCTTTTGCTGCTTCGAGTGCCCTGCTTATCATAAGACCACATGCAATTATTGTAGCGTCAGAACCATCTTCAAGAATGTTGCCTCTACCAAGCTCAAATGCACTTGATTGGTCTGCATAAATTACATCAGATGAGGGTCTTGCAAGGCGCATATAAAATGGGCCAGAGATAGAAGCTACCATTCTGATAAGATACTTGACCGCTACTGCGTCAGCTGGCACGAGCACCCTCATATTAGGAATTGCTCTCATCTCTGCAATGTCTTCTATCTGCTGATGAGAGGCTCCGTCTGGTCCCACCGTAAGCCCTGCATGAGAGACAACTAGCTTGACATTGAGGTAGGGGTAGCAGATAGTGTTGCGGATCTGATCAACGCACCTGCCAGGGATGAATGCAGCGTAAGTGCTGGCAAATGCAATCTTGCCGGCTATTGCCAGACCAGCTGCCACTGAGACAATGTTTGCCTCTGCAATGCCTACATTGAACATTCTCTCAGGATACTTATCGCCAAACTTTTTCGTCTTAAGAGACTCAGTTGTGTCGCCTCCTACGCACACAATCCTAGGATCATTTCTTCCAAGCTCAACAAGAGTATCTCCATAGGCTCCTCTCATGTCTGCGGTTCTTTTCTCGCTACTTAATAGCATGTAGCTCTTCCTCTATCCTAAGCTCATTTGCATACGGAATCAATATATGTTTACGGGCTTTCATCCAATCCGCCCTTATGTTAATCTGAGTCGCATGGTTAAGAAGTCTTCTCTCAAGTGCCACTTCCGCCTTGTGTCTTAGATGAATTACCGCGCCGTGAATATCTCCGCCGCCATATACCGCAGCCCCCGCCACAAATATCCTTGCACCCGCATCGTATGTCTGCTGTAACGTGGTTGCATCGATCCCTCCGTCAGCTTCAATGTATCCTCTAAAGCCATGCTGTCTCAGTTGCTTGTTAATCCCCATCATCTTGTCCAATACTTCTGGCATAAACTTTTGGCCCGCAGCACCAGGGTTGACCGACATAATGATAACCACATCTAGATTATGCAAACAATCGTAGAGCCACTTTGGCACATCGGTGCCTGGATTAATTGCAATGCCCGGGCTAATTCCTTTGTCGATCAATCTTTCCTGAATTTCTCTAAACTCATTTTCGGTGCATGCCTCTACATGTACTGTAATGATATCGCATCTTGCATCGATGTACTCTTGTATACTCCCAAGTGGATTTTCTATCATCAAGTGGGTGTCAAATGGCAGACTGGTCAATCGCCTTAGCTTTTTGATAGTGTCTGCAAGGAACGTAGTATTTGGAACAAACCTGCCATCCATCACATCTAAATGAATCATATCGACTCCTTCACGCTCAACCTTCCTTATTTTATCTTCATAGTTCTCACGTTCACCTGCTATTATTGAAGGTGCAATCAGGCATTCGCTTTCTAACTCTTCCAGCAGCACTTCAGTTTGCCTTTTGGGTGGTGCTTTTCCATGCCACTGAGGATTATTTGCCATATGGCGAATACCATTTCCTTTGACTGTATTGGCAATTATCATGACAGGCTTATCATGCACCTGTGACGCTCTGTTGAGCGCGTCCAGTATTTGTTCAACCCTGTGACCATCTACCTCAAAGACCTCCCAGTTAAATGCAGCCCATTTATCCTTTATGGGATCAAGTGGCATAATATCTTCAGTAAAGCCGTCCTGCTGGATGTGATTGCGATCCAAAATAGTGACTAGATTGTCAAGCTTGAATTTGCCAGCGGCCATAGAAGCCTCCCATGTCTGACCCTCATTCGACTCGCCATCGCCAATCAATACAAATACTCTGTTCTTCTTGCCCTCTAGTTTTTTTGCAAGTGCAATGCCTATGCCGACTGAAAGCCCAATCCCTTCTGAGCCTCCTGAGTATTCAATACCTGGAACGCTATGGTGCTTTTGATGTTCCGAGTATCTTACGGGGTGCCCTTGAAGGCGGGAACCAAGTTGACGGAGTGTCCTAAGCTCGTCAGGCTGAAAGTAGCCTGCAACCGCAAGTGCCGAGTAAAAGCCAGGTGCCGAATGCGCCTTTGAATTAATGAAATAATCTCGCTCGCTCCAGTTTGGGTTCGATGGATCATGTTTCATCCTTCTAAAGTACAAAGTACCCATTATTTCAGCAGCAGAGAATGAGGCACCTGGGTGCCCTGAACCCGCTTCAGTGATGCCTTGAATTGCCCACATGCGAGCATCTCTGATCTTCCTCTTAAGGTCAAGGTAACGCATGTTAAGGCCCATAATGGTTCCTCCATGTAAACAACAATATAAGAAAAAGCTTCTTGCAGGAAATAAAAAGATATAGCTCAGTGGTCTTTTGCAACTTAAGATTTAAAAGGTCGAGAACATATTTTTTATATATACCTTGTCGTCGTTAGCGTCATATTTCAAACACCCTCTTCTTATTTATGATGACAAGTGCTATTCTTGCGCCAAGTTCGCCAAGATGGTTAGCATGCTTTCTCGCAGCTGGATAAGAACAGCTGGTCACTACTATTCTCAGGAATCCAAGGAAGCCAAAAAAATGATCTTTCCTAGTGACTATGATGCAACTAAAATGTTCTGGCTCATCAACAGGAGCGGCGCTTATGGCGCCCGATCGGGTCTGCTGCCATTGACAAAGGAAATCTTAGTAGGCATTTTACGAGGAAGAGGAAAGGTTAGCAATATAAATGCCTCATGCGAATTTAACATTACTACTGACAATAATCTGTCGTGCTATACGTCCACAGGTATATTAAAAAGGATTATCGGCACCCTTCGAAAGGGTACGACATTCACCTTTAAGACATAGTAGTTGTCATTCTCTTTGCACGATAGAAGTTATGTGAGCGCAATAGTTATACTGTCATAATATCTGCAGACCTTTGTATTCTGGGATAATTTAGATCGTCTATATTGATTCGATCTAACAATCTGGAATTTAATCTAATGGAGCATAGATGATCGGTGTGTAGTCAGGAGATCTTGTCTTGTCTCACACGTGTTATTTATTTTGTTATAAACTTAAAATAAAGTTGATACTGGACTCTAGCATATCGTGGTACAGGTCAAAGTCGAGAAGGCTAGGATAGATCAAAAGCAGACTTCACTTCTGGTGATAGGTGTATTTGAAGGCGACCAGGACTTTCCACATTCAAAAGATCTAGACCCCTCAGTCTCTTCTTCAATTAGGGAAACGCTAGAGAACAAAGAATTCCGCGGAATATTTGGCTCCTCAATAGTAGTCTATACGTTGGGTAAGGGGTCAATGAAAAAGATAATACTGCTTGGTCTTGGCAAGCGAGAAAAGTTCACAAATGAGAGTGCACGAATCTGTGCGGGTAAGGCAACACGGAAGGCTCAGGAGTTAGGAATAAAGGAATTTTCAATGCTGCAATTCTCAAACCTTGATGATGGGCTTGTTGAGGCCATGACAGAGGGGATCGCTCTTGCTTTATACTCATTTGATAAGTACAAGGAGCCCAAAGAGCCGGCTTCGAAAATTGAAGAGGTCACAATCTTGATCAATTCTGATTCCCTAAGATTTCAATCTGTTGTTGAGAAAGCAAACATTCTAGTCGAAGCGGTAAACTTTGCACGTGACATTGGCAATCTGCCGCCAAATGACTGTCCGCCTGCTCATCTAGCAAGTATCGCGGTTTCACTAGCGCAAGACTACGGTATTAAGGCACGAATAATGGACCGCTATGAGCTTGAAAACATGGGGATGGGTGGTATTGTGGCGGTAGGCAAGGGGAGTAATAACCCACCCAAACTCATTGTCCTTGAGTATACAGGCGCAAACGACGCTCAGCAAAAGCCATACCTTTTGGTAGGCAAGGCCGTGACTTTTGACACTGGAGGCATTTCTATAAAACCCAGCGAAAAAATGGATGAAATGAAATTTGACAAATGTGGTGGCTGCACGGTCCTAGCCATTATACGGGCAATCGCTTCGATGAAGTTGGCAGTAAATGTTGTAGGCATTGTCCCATCTGTTGAAAATATGCCGTCTGCTACTTCGTACAGACCTGGTGATATCATCAGAATGTACAATGGCAAGTCAGTAGAAGTGCTTAACACCGATGCCGAAGGTCGCATGATACTTGCCGACGCCATAGCATATGGAATCGCAACATATGGTCCAAAGGCTGTAATTGACTTAGCTACACTTACTGGTGCCGCGATAATTGCACTTGGAGCCAATGTAGCCGCATTGATTGGCAACAACAAACAGTTGGTAGACAGGCTGCGAAAGCTATCTGATAAGATGGGAGAAAAGATGTGGGAGCTTCCACTATACGATGAATATCACGAGCAGATCCGGAGCCACTATGCAGATATCAAGAATATTGGAGGCAGACCTGGAGGAGCAATCACTGCAGCAGCGTTCTTATCTAATTTCGTCAACGATGTCCCCTGGGTTCATATTGATATTGCTGGCACTGCATGGACGCAAGAAGGAACCCATGAGAAAAGTTACAACCATAGAGGAGCTACCGGTTTTGGAGTTAGAACCCTTGTCAAATTGTTGATGGAAGACGAAAAGCAGTTACCATCTTGATAGAGATATATGCCACTGTTCCCG
Source organism: Nitrososphaera sp. (assembly GCA_052038215.1). Classification (GTDB taxonomy): domain Archaea; phylum Thermoproteota; class Nitrososphaeria; order Nitrososphaerales; family Nitrososphaeraceae; genus Nitrososphaera. The sequence goes on along the minus strand of JBQGBZ010000399.1, from coordinate 20,329 downwards.
CTGAACATACTTGTGCAAGCCCTGGAAGATCGGGGCTTTAGTTGCAGAATAGGCAGCATAGATCTAGATGTGCATCCTAAGAAAAGACCTTACTTTGAACGATGGCTTTCAAATAGGGATGGTTTTGTTCGGTTATTAAGCGGCAACATTGACTTCGTCGGCACAGAAGAGGTGATGCGCATGGGACCCTTCTATGATATCTATTGCCTTGTAGAAAATGACTTTATTGTAGATACTGACGATAATGCCCACAAGTTGCTCGACGCTGCGCCGTATTACACACTATCCAACGGTAAGGTGATAAACATGGGATGGAGCGGCGGCGTGATCGCAAACATGCTGGCAAAAGATACAACATTGTCAAATGACTTTACAATAAATATAATGAAGGAAGAATTGAAAAGGATAACGATAGAAGCAGCAAACTATTGTTGCGTCATAGAAACACAGACATGGGAGCCGGCAGGTCTTGCGGAGGTCTTTTCCGCAATTGATAGGATAGGCTATAATGTGAGGCAATTGCTAAAGAGGATACACCTAGGCGACTATGCTCAGAAGTAATGAGAGAAAAATGCCAGCACTGCCGCTTCCCGACCGCTCTCGCAGGTCAGTAACACAGCAGCGACAGCAGGTTTGACTTCCGGGTTCGGAATGGGACCGGGTCGCACCCTGCCGCTATGACCGGCTTATTTTAAGGTTGGACAAAGGGCTAATTGAATGTTGCTTCACTAGGAGAGGGTTACAACGAATGATGATTAATGATAATCTCTTCCTCAAAAAGATGCTATCGAAACATAACATGTATAATTTGCTGCCAGCCCTCACCTTCATAGCAGGACTTGTCATTAATAAATAAAATCCATGTGAAAAAACCATATAATGTACATGATGTCGAGGCCAACCAAACGTAAGGCTCAAAAACAATCGAACCAAAATAAAGCTGGAATGTTTGGAAAGACAAAGTGCAAGCTCTGCGGAGACGAGGTCCGACTTGCATTGAAGCATTTGAGGGACAAACATGCGGAGATATATGGCAGAGAAGTAGCGGGCAAAATGAAGATGTCCAGTGTTATGAAAAGGTACTTTGTTGACTAATGACACATCTTGAAAAAATGATCAAGTGATAATACTCTTGTAGGGTATTTGGTTCCGAATAATCCTAAAAAATTTTGAATATTTTCGTGGTTGAAACGGTATGTATATAATGGATTGTTGCAAAAATTACATGCAATTGGGTAATTCTGAAGCAGAAAGTACTCATCGTGTTGCAGTACTTGACGATGAGTTATGCCAACCAAAAAAATGTGGCCTAGAATGCATCGTCTACTGCCCAGTAAACAAGACGGGTGGTGAATGCATTATCCAGCGCCCAGGTAGCGGCAAAGCTCTGATAGCTGAGGATTTATGCACAGGATGTGGCATTTGCATCAAGAAATGCCCTTTTGATGCCATAGTAATTGTCAATCTTGCAAAAGAGCTCTCTGAAGACAAAGTCCATCAGTATGGCGTCAATTCCTTTAGATTCTATCGCCTGCCTACTCCAAAGAAAGGTGCAGTTGTTGGATTGGTTGGAAGAAATGGTATGGGTAAGTCTACAATTGTCAACATTTTGTCGGGTAATATGAAGCCCAACCTTGGCAAGTATGATCAAGAAATTTCATGGGATGAGATCCTGAAATATTATCAAGGCACTGAAACGAAATCCCATTTTGAAAAAATAGCAGATGGTGCGATGCGCGCTTCAATCAAACCGCAGCTGGTCTACCTCATACCAAAGGCATTCAAAGGGACGCCAAAGGAACTGTTGAAGAGATATGATGAACGCAAAGTAACTGACAAGCTAGTGCCACAACTTGGTTTGCAGAACATTTTGAATCGCGATATTGCACAGCTGAGTGGTGGCGAACTCCAAAGGCTTGCGGTGGCAATAGCTGCAGCAAAGGACGCTGAATATTATTTCTTTGACGAGCCATCTTGGTATAACGATGTCTATCAACGGCTTACAGTTGCCAAAGTAATAAGAGATTTGGCTGAGCAGGGCAAGAATGTGATGGTTGTAGAGCACGATATGACGCTTCTTGACTACCTATCTGACTATGTCCATATTATTTACGGTGAGCCAGGAGCATATGGCATCGTTTCTGGCATGCAGAGCACAAAAGTGGGTATCAACAATTTCCTTGAAGGCTTCCTGCCTAATGAAAATGTGCGCTTTCGGGACAAGGCCTTCAGATTTGATATTACTTCTTCAAATGAAGATCTCCTTCTGGATATCCCAATTGCCAGCTATGGCGACTTGACCAAGTCCTTTCAATCATTTAAACTCAATGTGTCGGCTGGCAAGATAAGAAGAGGTGAAATAATTGGAATAATTGGTGCTAATGCACTTGGAAAGACCACTTTTATGCGCATGTTGGCAGACGTGGACAAGCCTGATACGGGAAAAATAGACGTGGGTGCCACCATATCTTACAAGCCACAATATCTGAACCAAGAGTATGATGGGGACGTACGATCACTGATGTATATGGCATATCTTAACCCCATTGAAGGATCAGCTATAGAACAACAGATCATTGTTCCCATGGGCGTAAAGAAACTTTACGAAAGGAATGTCAAGAACCTTAGCGGTGGGGAGCTTCAGAAGGTTGCAGTAGCAGCTTCCCTCCTACGCCAAGCAGATATTTACGCGCTGGATGAGCCGTCTGCATTTCTTGATGCAGAAGATAGGATAGCAGTAGCAAAGTTTCTCCAACGCTTCATAAGAGCCCAGGGCAAGTCTGCAATTATTATTGATCATGATGTACAATTAATCGATCTGGTGTCCGATAGTTTGGTGATATTTGAAGGGCAGCCAGGCCTTCAAGGATCTGCCACTGAGCCTATTAAAAAAGAGGAGGGTATGAACCGCTTTCTCAAGGAACTTTCGATTACATATAGGCGTGACGAAACAACAGGCAGACCACGAGTCAACAAAGAGGGCGGCAGGCTAGATCGCGAACAGAAGGAATCTGGCAATTATTACTACACGAAGATTCAGTAAATGCCCCACATGCTGAAAAACACGCTATCCAACATTCTATCGTCAGACGAGGTCTCGCAAGTATATTCTGCATTTGACCAGATAGGGGATATTGTAATCATCAAGATACCTGACGATCTGATGCCAAAGAAGAATCTTATAGCTGATGCGATACTCGCTCATGTTAAGAGTGCGAAGGTAGTTTTTGCTCAGGTCTCGCCGGTAAAAGGTGATTATCGGGTGCGCAACTTGAAGTTTGTGGCAGGCGAGAACAGAACAATTACCGAGTATAAGGAGCATGGCTGTAGGTTCAGAGTGGATGTCGCTAAAACATACTTTTCACCTAGGCTCTCAACAGAGAGGTTCCGGATTGCAAACATGGTGAGTGAAGGTGAAATCATAGTCAATATGTTCGCAGGAGTAGGCACCTATTCAATCCTGATGGCAAGAGTGAACAAGACGTGCAAGGTCTACAGCATTGATTCAAATGCTGCTGCAGCAGAATTATGTGAAGCAAATGCTAAGTTAAATAAGGTGCAGGACAGGGTTATCTCAATTCATGGCGATGCTGTGAAAGTAATAAAAGATAAGCTTGCAGGTCGTGCTGACAGAGTGATTATGCCACTTCCTGAGAGAGCTAAAGACTTCATTGATTCTGCGGTACTTGCACTTAATAAAAAAGGTATAGTGCATTATTTCGTTCATATCAGGGCGGATAACAAAAAGACCAGCCAGGAGCTAGGATTGCAGGATACGCACAACGCTTTTGTAAAATACAACCATGTTGTGCAGCAAGTTAGAGTGGTAAGAGGAGTGGGCCCAAGGATGTATCAGATAGTGGCCGATGTTTCAGTGACAACTAGTTCTGCTTTTCCTCTTCCCTTGGAGCAGTAAGCATTGTATATCCTATCCACCCCAGTACAGTCAGAAGGATTGCTACTGCCCCTAAAGCGGTAAGCTGAAGTATGAGCATACCCCATTCTGTTCCAAGTAGGAAATATGCGTAAGCGATAAATGCTACGATAGAAACAAAAAGAAGGATAGCGCCGACTCCTTTGCTTCCCTTCCTTTTAACATTCATAGCGGATAGGCATTTGCAGCATCTTAAAAATCTTTTAAGTCAATTCTAGCGCCATTAGGTAAGCGTCCTCGCCGTCCCTGTAATAGGATCGCAATCTAGATTTTATCTCAAAACTCAATTTCTGATACATATTGATTGCGCTTGTATTGCTGACTCTTACCTCTAGATATATTTCGTCAGCTTTTCTATACATTACGCCGTTAATTCCTTCAAACATCAATGCCTTGCCAAGGCTCTTACCTCTGTGCTCTTCTAGCACTGCGACAGAAACAACGTGGCCCTTCTTAACAAAGCCTAGCTTGCGAAAGTTTGAAAACCCAAACTCGATCTTGCACATAATGTAGCCGACTATTTTGCCATTCAGCTCTGCAACGATGAATGCCTCCGGAAGCTCTCGCAGAATTGATTCAAAAAAATAGTCTGAGTAGTGCTCGGGTAAGGCAGTTATGTTAATCTCAATTACCGTTTGAAGATCACTTGCTTCGCAGCGGCGTATTACATAGTCGCCTACTTTTCGCAGAGCTGTTTGCAAAGTAATAATTACAACAACAGAAACACACTATTTAACCTTACACGTCTACTGTGGGATAACAATATTTTAATTGGATTAAACCCAAAAGAAATTCTCCGTGGCTACCACCTTTCTGAACAGCGATTATTCCCGTGTAGTTTCAATAGTTTCATCATTATTTACATTAAAAGATACTCAACTGAACGTCAGAGAAGACTACATTGAGTTCTTGGTAGCTGAAAATGACATCAAGGATAAGTTCCCGATCTTGATCAAGGAGATGAACAAGATCGGCATGATTCCCACTGCCAGACGGCAGAAATATTTCCCAAGACTGATGCCTGCCTTATCATCCACAATAAGACTCAAGATAGAGGACGGTATAGTTGTTACCGTATTTAAGGTTCCAAAGCAAAAGATTAGAGCCAAAAGACAGGTGCCTTTGCATCTCATATTCTTTGTTGTCGCCATCACATTTGTATTCTACGACGGTCTTATGCGTTCAGGCAGTGTATTTGCAAAGACGTATGTAAGCGATCCTATCCTGCTTGCAGGAGCTTATACAATCTCGCTTATGGGCATATTAGGAATACATGAGCTTGGACACATGATAGCTCTTAAGCATTATAACATCAAGGCGTCATGGCCATATTTTATACCCGGGGTTCCAGGTTTCATACCGACGTTTGGTGCCTTGATAACACAGCAGAGCAATATGCCCAACAAGAATATCATGTTTGACATAGGCATTGCTGGACCAATTGCGGGGTTGATAATAACGATAATTGTATCAATCTATGGTTCCGCTATATCCACCCTAATACCTGTAGAGGAGTACCAGAGGCTATCTGAGGAAAACAGGTTGTTTTCATTCAATACTTGCTTGCTCATGATTGCTACACTCCATATGACGGACAAGGTAGTTGAGGACACAGTCTTGGTAATGTCTCCTCTTCTTTTTGCTGCATGGATAGGATTTGCACTTACGTCCATCAATCTCATTCCTGCTTGGCAGCTTGATGGTGGACACCTTGCTCGTGCCATGTTTGAAGAACGTTGGCATAGAATTATCACCTATGCAGGCATAGGAGCGTTGTTCGTAATGGGATTCTGGCCAATGGCAATATTAGTTCTGATACTCAGTCAGAGGATCCCTAGCAATATTCCCCTAGATGATGTTACATCCTTATCTCCAAGGCGTAAGTTGCTCTTTTTCATAACCCTTGGGATCGTTATAGTGACTGCGCCCATCCCAAGCTCTATCCTGCCTTGGGCTTGAGCAGGGTTATATCTGCATTTGATAATAGGAGCGTTCTGAAGTTCTTGCCATGCTTTTCTTGCAGTTTTTGCAAGACGTCTTTTGTGCCAGAATAGGTCTTAAAACCAAGTTTTGTCTTGGTGTAATAATGGGGAAGAGTAGATACAAGTCCCATATCATATTTGACTCGCAGTTCTTCCATGAACAGTAAATGTTCAAGGCCATCAACATATGGGCTTAGGTGCAGTTGCTCTTGTTTAAGCCTACCTTCTATAGACATCTGAAGGGCTCCACCACCAACTCCTTCGCGAGCTTCTGCAAGCAATATTGCCGTGCCACCCTCTTTGATGATGTGGATAGAGTTCCAAAGTGAGTTGAGCGCGGTGGCAAGCGTTGAATGTGAGCTGGCTTCCTCGCTTGCACTTATTATGGCACATTTAACCAGCTCTGCCTCGAAGGTCGAGATTGACTTAAGCTGCTCAATTGCCTTGTCAAACGCTTCCTTGATGCCTCCAACATGTATACCCCTCACATTGTCGCCGTTAGCCACCAATTCAATAGATAACGCTGGTATACTCTCAACTGCAGAAGTAGCGATCTTGAGAGGATTTCCTTCAATTCCAGGTGCCGGTCTGTTGTCTTTTCTTGCGTCGAATGCCTCTGCCATCGGGTCTGCAAGCAAATTACGCAGTAAAGCGGTGGGCGCACCTGAAAATCCAAAAAGTGGATCGTATGCAACACTTGAAACAATGACGGTATTTTGAAATTTGGTCATTCGTTCATTCAGTGACTGATAGTCAATGCGATTGACTGAGATTGTTTCGATGCCAGTCAAGTTAGCGCGCAGGGTACTTGTGATCTTGTGCGGAACATCGATTGTGAAGCTTAACCCCTTTGCATGAGCTTCCTGTGCAAGCATCGTTATAGTCTTGGCAGCAGCCTTTGAGGCAGACAGTCCTAGGATGAGAATTTTATCAGTTAGGGGCATACAAGATGTTATTGCTGTCTTGACATCTTGTTCCAGTGGCGCCTGAAATGTGGAAGAGATCTGGTTTGCTATATTTTCGAACTTGATGTCGAGTACCACATCAGTAGTGCCGTATCTCAGCCAAATCTCAGGCATAGAGTCCTTGTACTATGAAGGATTAAAATAAATCCTTTTTTACATGTACGGTGTGTCGTTACCTACCAAGGACTTTGTGTTTCAATTTGCATCCTTTCTACTCAAGAGCAACTCTTTGAGGTTTGGAGTGTTCACTCTTGCAAGTGGCAAGCAGAGTGCTTACTACGTCGACCTGCGAGTATTGCCTAGCTTTCCGGGATATTTTAGGCTTGGGATAAGTGCATTGAAAGATGTGGTAGCAGAAAAAGTAGGTCGATTTGACATATTTGCTTCAGTGCCTACCTCAGGGCTTGTTTTTGGCTCTGCCCTAGCCTATGAAATGAACAAACCCTTCATTTATGTCAGAAAGGACCCAAAAACTTATGGTACTAACAAAATGATTGAAGGCTTCTTAGAGCCGGGTTCAAAAGTTGTTATTGTAGACGACGTTGCAACGACTGGTACTTCGCTTAGCAGCGCAGTAGAAATTATACGGGCTAACGGTGGTATTGTGGAAGATGTGGTGGCGCTTGTAGACCGGCACGAGGGTGCAGAAGACAAATTAAAAAAAATGGAAATAAAACTAAGCCCAGTGACAGGCATCAACGACATTGTAAACACTCTGTATAATGCTGGCTTGATAGACGAAAATGCGTTAGAGTCGGTGCTAAAACAAATGGTTACACAAGGAGAGTATGAAACAGACTAACTAACCTTCATAGATCATTAGATTCTTCTCTTCCAAGAGTGTATGTAGGTTATGCACTGCTCTGTACACTTCGCTTTCTTTCTTGGCACCTGTGCATACGAGCTTGCCCGATGCAAACAGAAGTATGACAGTCTTGGGATCCAACATCCTATGAATAAGACCCGGGAACTGCTCTGGTTCATACATACTCCTTGGCAGGACCCTTGCTGCAAGCTCTAAGTGGATCTTACCTCCGAGGCTTGCCGATGCCACTATGTTTTGGATCTCAATTTGGGGTTCATGCTCGAGAGGTATTCCTCCCTTTTTAAGCTTCAAAACAACGCTCTTGACAGCCTGAATTGCCATCTTTTCGGACTTGGCGCCTGTGCAGACCATCTTGCCAGAGCTGAATATCAAAGTTGCAGTCTTGGGTGATCTAAGCCTAAAAACCAAACCAGGGAATTGATCAGGATGATACTCCACGTCTGGAAATATTTGAGTAATGAGGTTGAGGTTGACAGTCTGGTTCACTGTAGCAGAAGCTACTACATTCTCTATGCTTACAATTGGTTTGGTCTGCGGCATATGGGCCTTTATAAAGGCGCTATATATATACCTGCGTGCTAGAATTTTCAAGTAAAAAATACATATGGCAGAAATGTGTGGGATTTGAATTTTTAGCTTTAACTATGCATAAGTTTCCTATCTACCTGTGACTATTCCCCGATTATCTTTACTAGTACTCGCTTTTGTCGCTGGCCGTCAAATTCACCATAGAAAATCTGCTCCCATGGCCCAAAATCCAGCTTGCCTTTTGTTATCGCTGCTACTATCTCACGCCCCATTATCTGTCTCTTTAGATGAGCGTCTGCGTTATCCTCTCCAGTACGATTATGTAGGTAACTTTGCGGTGAATAAGGCGCAAGCTTCTCCAGCCATCTATCAAAATCATGGTGCAAACCGCTTTCGTCATCATTGATAAAGACACTGGCAGAGATGTGCATAGCGTTTACAAGACAGAGGCCTTCTTTGATATTACTTTCTGTCACGACCCTTTCAATGTGTGGCGTGATATTGATAAAAGCTCGCCTAGTTGGAGTGTTGAATATAAGGTATTCCGTCTTGGATTTCATGTCGGGGGCTTATCAGAATTGCCTGCTGCAGCAGGTGTTGCGTCTTTGTTGTTGCTGTTACTGTTCTTTTTGCCGAGCCTGCTGAAGAACAAGATCGCAAGGATGATTGCAATTATGATATAGTTGACAGGTGGACTGATTACTTTTGTTATTACACCGATGCCGGGTATGACATAGATCACTTTGCCAATGTAATCGTCTTGCCTAATCGGGTAATCAGTACCTGGTATCGATCCAGGATTGGCGTCTCCTCGTGTTCTAACTATTCTTTCGCCATCCGCGTCCAAATCAATATCAACAATACGGTGGACTATGACCCTGTCCCCTCCTTCAGGCCTATTGAATACAATGATGTCGCCTATAGTAAGATCCTGCCAAGATCCGGCATCTCTTACAATAAGAACATCATTGACTTTAAGCACTGGCTCCATGCTACCGCTTGAGACAACGTAAAACGGGTTAGCCCCAAACACGAACCAAATGCCGAGCCAGACTACAAGAACGCCGATGCCAATGATTATAACATCCTTAATGGCAACAGGCAGTCTAGACTTATCCTTATCTAGCAATGGAGAAAGTAATCATGGCACTCGTTAGATAAACTTTTACACTCTAACGCATGTCAAATTCTTCCATTATCGACATACGAAGTCGCGGCATCTCAGACATCATTATCGACAATATGTCTATGATTTCGTCCTTATCAGGTTGCCTCCCATTCGCATTCTGAAACTGTGCGATAAAATTGCCCATAACCATGCCAGAGAGGAGCCCATATGCAAAATCCTCTATGTTGCCCTGATTTGGCATCATCTTGCGCGCAAGTCCTATTGGTATTTTTGGATCGCGAGTTGCTGCCTTTATTAGCGACACCAGCTCCTTTCTATCGCTGTCTGTCAGACCCATTCTGTAGGTATCTCTAGTGTGTTTGTTTAATAATGCTAACATTTTTTATTAGCTGATTGTTGTAGGTTGTTGAATGATAAACAACAACTGCTCTGTAGTTCTATTGGAACTCGGTATGGCTGCATTTGACCCAGCCGGCAGTCTTGTAGTGGCCAAAAAATTCGATGATGCAATCAGGTCTTATAGACTGCTCAAGAGCGGAGTGAATCTTGATGAAATAAGATGGTTTGTTGAAAAATTGCGTTCATTCGAGCCTGTATCAACAAATGATGCAAGCATTGTCTCTGTATTGCGACAGGCCGGCTTGAATAGTCAGCTGATGCCTGAAGACCAGCAGCAATATATCCAAAACAGCAAGCCTACTCTTATAGTAAAGGCCGGCTTTGCCGACAATGAACAGGATGCACTGCAAGCGCTGCGAGAATTTGCGATAAACCTCTCTTCCTCTAGAGTAAAGGAGGCATCTGAGAAGCTCGATCTTCACATCATTCAGTCTATCAATGCCCTAGATGAGCTTGACAAGATAATCAATACGGTGGGAGCAAGGATGAGGGAGTGGTACGGGCTCCATTTTCCAGAGCTTGACAACCTTGTTTCAAGTCTTCTTGTATATGCTCAGATAGTAAGCAAAGCAGGTTTGCGAGAAAATATCATTGTAGAAATTTTACAAAGTATTGGATTGCCTGAGAAAAAGATTGAAGTTATACTTGATGCTTCAAAGCGCAGTAAGGGCGGGGATATGACGCTCGAAAACCTTGTAATTGTCAAGCGGCTTGCAGATGAAGTCATTGCACAGTCAGACCTGCGCAGAGTGCTTGCAGACCACATTGAAGTTTCAATGGAAACCGTGGCTCCGAACGTCAAAGAATTGCTAACTGCGGCAGTTGGTGCAAGGATAATCTCAAAAGCCGGCAGTTTGGCTAGACTTGCAACATTGCCTGCAAGCACAATCCAAATATTAGGTGCCGAAAAGGCGTTGTTCCGTGCACTTAAAACAGGTGCCAGACCGCCAAAACATGGATTATTGTTCCAGCATCCTCTCATTCACTCTGCGCCCAAGTGGCAGCGAGGCAAGATCGCAAGAGCAGTTGCGTCAAAGGTTGCAATATCTGCAAGGATCGACTATTATCGCCACAACGGCAAGGACAGCACTGTATATGGTAAGCTAAAAAGCCGTATTGATGAAATTCGAGAGAAATACCGAGAGCCAATGCCTGAAAAGGAGCGGGATAGAAAATACAAGGAACACATTCAGCGTCAGCAGCCATTTAGAGGCGGCCGTGATGTGACAAGAGATAAACATGATAGAAGAAAGAAGAAAGACAGAAGAAAGAGATTTGGAAAGCGACGACACTATTAGATGGATTTCAATAAATGGCGAGAAAAATGCAGCCACCCTCAATCTCGTAAAGGGAGACAATGTCTATGGAGAAAAGCTTGTAAAATATGAGAATGAGGAATACCGCATTTGGGATCCTTTTAGAAGCAAGCTTGCAGCTGCCCTCAAAAAGGGAATGAAAAACATGCCAATAAAGAATGGTAGCAAAGTATTGTACCTTGGCGCGTCTACGGGGACAACTGTGAGCCATATATCTGATATCGTTGGGTTCTCTGGCATAGTATTTGCAGTTGAGCCGGCGACAAGAGTCGCAAGGGAACTTATTGAAAATGTCGCTTCAAAGCGCAAGAATGTAGTTCCTATACTTGAAGATGCACGGAAACCTCACTCCTATTTTGCAGTATTTGGCAAAATAGATGTCATCTACTGTGATATTGCCCAGCCTGATCAAACAGACATTGCGATAGCAAATTGCTCGATCTATTTAAAGACAGGAGGTATAATGTTGCTGGTAGTCAAGACAAGGAGCATAGATGTGACGATGGACCCACGAGCAGTAGTGACACAAGAAGCAACTAAGGTGAAAGAGCATGGTTTTCGAATAGATCAGATAATCAACCTGGAGCCTTTTGACAGAGATCATGGCATGATATATTGTATCTACAAGTCTTAGAGCTTGCAATGGGCTATCTCGTCAAGCATCATCCGAAGAGGCTTCCATGACTTTCTTGTAAACTCAGGCGCAGAGCCATTCTTGGCTACCCAGTCCCGAATAAAACGCATTGTGCGCTGATCCGAAGGATAGCCGCTGCCTATGCTTCCATATGTGCTGCATATATGCTGGATCTCTTTGTCCCTTGTTATTTTGGCAATTATCGATGCAGCCGAGACGACCAAATTAACTACATCTGCGTGATGCAGCGAGTATAACTTCTTTGGTTTACATGTAAGGTGGCATTCCATGTACTCCCTATATCTCTGCGGATTGACATCGCAGCAGTCAACGTAGACTTCATCCGCCCCAATACTGTTGATCACACTGGCCATAACCTTTGCTTCAAGCCTGTTGAGTCCCTTGAATGACACGCTGCCATCGACTTCGACAGGGTCTATCTTGTGGATGCAGACTGAGTCTATGACATTCATTATTTCACCAAAAAGCCTAGCACGCACTTTGGGGTTAAGAGCCTTGGAGTCCTTGACGCCCATATTGTGCAAAAGCGCAATCTTTGACTCTCGTATGCTAATACCTGCAACAATGAGTGGTCCAACAATAGAGCCGCGACCTGCTTCGTCAACTCCACCAACCAGAATGTTGTCGTCATGGCATAGCAAAATTGTCGAATGGTATACTCATTTGTAGATATTTATATCCTTAGTTGTTTTTTCCAAAAAAAGGAACGGACTCATTTATGCTGTTATAAATAACGTTTTATTGCAAAGCTGTGATATGGCAGAATTTGTCAGGGCAATTGAGGGTAAAACGGTACTTATAGTTCCCGAGTCCTCGCTTACTTCCAAAGTTCCTTCTAAGACGCCTGCCTTCTTCAATCCTGCTGCCAAGCTTAACCGCGACCTCTCGATACTTGCATATAGTGCTTTTGCAGCATCACCTGGAAAAAAGACATTTGCAGATTCGTTCACGGGTATTGGTGCACGCGCTCTTAGGGTTGCAGTCGAGGTCCCTGCAGTAGAACAGGTTTATTGCAATGATATTAACTGTATTGCAATTGAAGCTGCTAAAGAGGCAGCTAGGCTTAATTCTGTAACCGGCAGGTGCTATTTCTCAGTTGACGAGGTTTGCAAGTTCCTACTAAAGGGCGACAAGGAAGGGGACCGCTATTCCATAGTTGATTTGGATCCTTTTGGTACTCCTGCTAGATATATAGACTGTGTACTCCGATCAGTGCTCGACGGCGGTCTTGTATCAATAACTGCAACAGATACCGCAGTCTTATGGGGAGTTTACCCTAAGGTGTGTCTGCGCCGTTACTATGGCAGGCCGCTCAACAATACCTATGGCAATGAAACTGCGATCCGATTGCTAATTTCACTCACTGCATTGACCGCCTCAAGGCTTGAACTTGCCATTCATCCAGTATTTGTACATGCCACAAAGCACTACCTTCGCGTCTATGCAAAGATGTCTGTCAGCAGTAGCCAAGCAAATGACGTTTACAATAATATAGGCTACGTAATGCACTGTTCCCACTGTGGTCATCGTTTCAATACCAAAGAATATGGAAAAAGTAAATGCGAGCTGTGCAGCACTGGATTGGCTGTCGGAGGCCAGCTGTGGACAGGGTCACTACACGACAAAGAATTTGTTAAGAAAATGTTAGAGCAAGACCCAAATAGACCGTGCAAAAAGGTGCTCGAAGTGGCAGCGGAAGAAGCAAGCGAAATACCTTATTACTTCCGGGCTGACGAAATTTCATCAAAACTCAAATCAAACACAATTTCAGTGGACAGGATTATTGAAAAATTGTATGCCACCGGCTTCGTGGCCTCAAAAACTGCGTTGAATACTGGTGCATTCAAGACAGATGCAAGGATAGACGCAATTCTTGATGTCTTGAGCTAGATAGGTACAGCATTTATCGAGTTGTCGACATAGCCTTGCCATTCTTGTTTTAGGGCATCTAGTTTAACATTGGAATCAAGCATTCCATTATTCTCCTCTATTATCGTTTGCATCAGATCAAGGTATTTCAGAAAGCTGTCAAGTGCCTGAATGTAGAAGTCATAGCTTTGTTGCCATTCTTGAGCTGGCGAGGCACTATCAAGCTGTTGCCGCATATTCTGTATGCCTGACCGATCACGGCTTATCTGGCTCAGTATGTCACTACGGATCACTTCTCCGCTTTTCCATTGCTCAAACTTTGATTCGATGTTGGTTGAAATGCTCTGATGCCTAGAATACACGTCGGAAATGATTCCATTGTCGTCACGTGGAAGCTCAATCATGCTGCCAGGGCTGCTCTGCGGTATGATCCATATCAGAAAACTCGATCCAACTATTGCTGCTGCAATGGCTGCTGTTATGGCTATGCCCTTCTTACTGGCCAAACCAGCATAACTCTAGTTTGCTCTAATAAAAAGGATATCAACATATACCTAAGTATCCCAGAAATCGTATTATGAGTTCAGGTCAACAGGCGGCACCACCGCTTATAGGTAGAATAAACTATCGCAAGAACCTGACTCCCGATCTCGCAATATTCAGAATGCAGTCATCAGACGGAAGATCTGTGCCTGACTTTAAAGCTGGTCAATTTGTTGCACTTGGACTGAAACTACATGGTAATCACAGCATAACCTACAGACCATTCTCGCTGTCATCACCTCCTGAAGAAAAGAGGTACTTCGAGTTTTACATCAAGTCTGTATCAGAATATGTGATGAGCAAATTTACAAGCACCCTTTTCAAAATGTTTGAAGACCATCTCCTTTACTGGCTCAACCCTGCTGGCACGTTCACGATTGAGGATAAGAAGGCCGATGGGACACCCGACACAAGACGGCTAGTATTAGTTGCATCCGGAACCGGTCTTGCCCCTTTTATCAGTTATATTCTCCATTTAAGAAACATTAAGTCAAAAAGAGAAATAGTACTGCTCCATGGAGCAAAATACGCCCAGGAGCTTGGTTACTGTGACTTGTTTAAGAAAATATCTGCAAGCGATCCGAATTTCAAATACTTAACGACTGTAAGTAGACCTGACCAAGAGCTGTCGCGTGACTGGAGGGGGAACGTAGGTAGAGTGGAGACTTTGCTTGTAGACAAAGACAATTTCAAATCTCAACTTGAAAAAGCAGTTGGCGAAAAAGTTACCCCTGAAAACTCTTTCTTTCATATATGTGGCTATGCTGGAACCGTCAATGCAGTGATTTCGATCCTGAGTCCGCTGGGGTTTGTCACTAACCGCAAGAAGCGTGAGGATGGATCATTTGATATTAAGATTGAAACCTACATATGATGATGCTAGCAAAACCCTCATTATCCTGTGCTACTAATTAACGACAGTTGTCATATTATGCAGCCAGAACTATGCGCTACCAAGGATCAATGATGGTCGACATCTGCGATATAGACTTAATTGGGACAAAACTGGAGCAAGATGGACTTGTAGTCCACCTTACAAAGGAATATTATCAACAGGAAGTAATTGAGCAGAAATATGCCGGGCAGCTACTTCAGAAATGTGACATTGCAAACCTTGTGGGCAATAGGATAATAAAACAGGCAATTGAGATGAAACTGGCAAAAGAAGTTAGTATAAGGAAAATTGCGGGTGTGCCTTTTCTCATGATCTACAAATTTCAGCACTGATGAAAAATCTCTCTTTCAAATGTAAAAATCAACCCAGCAAAGAAATATTCTAATGCTAGAGGGACAAGTTCTAGATTACAGCGATCTTTGTTTATTGATTTTGTTTTCTGTGTCCATTAATGTCTTTTTTGCCTTCTCTTGTATACCCCCTCATTTTAAACAGTCTTCCACCGTATCTGCCTTTGACCTGAGGGTTTTTCTATCCTACGCAGAATTTCTTGTAAGCATCCCTCTATATTGTGAGGGAAGACGAGTCTGTGTTATGTGTTATCCTGAGGTGCATGTCTAGTTTGAATATTTTATTGCCTATCCTAGCATTACACATATAATAAAAGAACACTAACTTTTGCATGTTGTCCCAAGAGGAGCCTGATGAGCAGCTGCCAAGAGAAGAGAAGAACAAGGCCGCAGCCAGAGCTGATAGATGGCTCTCAAAATATGAACGCAAGAGTAAATTCCTAAACAAGATGTCTGAAGATTACGACGTTTTTGATAATGTATTTGATGTGCCCACTCTCATGACGATAAACGAATTGAGGCGCGATGGCATTATACAGTCTATCAAGAGCTCACTTGCTGCAGGTAAGGAATCTAAAGTATACCTTGCAGTTGCGCCAGATGGATCACTTCGAATAGTCAAAATATATCTTACGGTAAGCGCCGAGTTTAAAAAGCGGATGCAATACATTGCTGGCGATCCTAGATTTTCTGACATAAAGCTGGGATCTCGCAGCCTTATAATGACATGGGCTCGAAAGGAGTTCAAGAATATGTTGACAGCCCATGCCGTAGGAGTAAGGGTACCTTTGCCGATAGCAGTCAAGAAGAATGTGCTTGTAATGGAGTTTGTAGGTGATAGCGAAGGTAATCCTATGCCTGCACTAGTAAATGCAGAAGAAATCACGTTGAACGACTATCAGCAAGTGGTCGAACAAATGACGATGCTGTACCAAAAGGCCAAATTGGTGCATGCTGACTTGTCAGAGTACAACATTTTCAAGACAGGCCTCGGCATCATGTTGTTTGACTTTGGATCTGCTGTCGATATTCAGCATCCAAATTCCAAACAATATTTATTGCGCGATGTTATGAATATAAACAGGTTCTTTGAAAAACGAAGAATTGAGGTTCTCGACACTGCTCAAGTAATGGGAAAGGTTAGTGGTGACATAATATAATGAGCTTCCAGCATACGGTCAAGATCCCAAAGGAGAGAATAGGTGTTTTGATTGGCAAAGGTGGAAAAGTAAAGCAGCAAATTGAAGAAAGATGTGGCGTCAAAATCGAGATCGATAGCGAGAGTGGTGATACTATGATTATAGGCAATAGTTCTGCTGATCGTCTGGAAGCTTTTCGGGCGGTCGAAGTGATAACCGCCATTTCAAGAGGGTTCTCGCCCCAGCGAGCTTATCTTCTCTTTGAAGACGAGGAGCTAATATTCCAACAGATCGATTTGCATGACTACACTGGCAAGTCTCCAAACGCCCTTGAGCGTGTCAAGGGCAGGATAATTGGTGAAGGGGGTAAGGCTCGTAGAATGATTGAAGAGCTTAGCGGCTCCTATGTATCTGTTTATGGACATACTGTATGCCTTATTGGGAACTTTAGAGAGATCAAGCTTACAACTGAAGCGATATCCATGCTCGCCAAGGGTAGCATGCACAAAACCGTCTACAATATGCTGCAGGGTGCGAAAAGGAAAGACAAACTGGACAAGATGCGCCTGTGGGAAGAAAATCCTGAAGAAATTACGCCCTCTGACTCTTAATGCATGTATGGTGAGGCTATAAAATCAACGATTATTTTGCATTCTTTTTTGTGTCAAGCTATGTATACCTATTGACCCAAGCTGTGATATCTTAAGTAACTAGTGGCGCAAGATTATGAATCATTGTGCCACTTTCTTATTTCTCTCTATTAACCTTCGCCCCAGCGTTTGAAAAGACTGTGGTCGATATTGAATTGATCAAGCACCTTTCCTACTAAGTGGTTTATCAAATCATCCATTGTCTTTGGCCGGTGATAGAATCCTGGCATAGCAGGCAGAATTACCGCATTAATACTAGCAAGTTTGGTCATATTTTTTAGATGTATTTTTGACAGCGGAGTCTCCCTCGGAACTAGAACAAGTTTGCGCTGTTCCTTTATGCAAACACCTGCCGCTCTTGAGACTAAGCTGTCGTCAAGGGCATTTGCAATACTGGCTAGTGTTTTAGTGCTGCATGGAATAACGATCATGCCATCAACTTTGAATGAGCCACTTGAAACAGGTGCGGCCATATTGTCACCTTCGTAAGACCTTGTTGCAAGGGATTTAACATAGTCTACTGTGCTGTCAGTTTCTATCTTTATGTTCTTGGCACCCCATTCTGTGATAATAAGGTGTGTATCAATTTTTAGTCTCTTAAGAACCTCTAGTATCCTTATACCGTAGATGACACCTGAAGCGCCAGTAATCGCGATGACTAGTCGCAAGCAAATATGTGGTTGTCTTGCTTGTTATTTAATGATGCCTGCAAGCATTTAATAATGAAATAAAATCGCCTATTAAATAGGCGTTGTTGACGGTCTTTGGCACAGTTGCACTAGACACAACTCGTACTCCTTTTCGGACAGAGACCCGGATACTAGGTGGAGCTGCTACGTTTGCCTCTGTTTCCTCAAACCTATTTACCGCTACCTCGATAGTAGCAGCGGTGGGGTCAGACATGCCCAATGGACATATAAGTGCACTTAGCTCAAAGGGTATAGATACAAAGGGAGTAATCACCATACCAGACGGTAAGACATTTCATTATGATTCTTCATTTGATTACGATCTGTCAAACAGGACTACTAATAAAACTGAGCTTGGAGTCATAGCCGGCTTTGATCCTGTAATCCCTGATGATTATATCAATTCTGATTACGTATATCTTGCAAACAATGACCCCATGCAAAACATCAAGATCCTACGACATTTCCAGAAACCCCGGCTTATAGTTTGCGACACCATAGAATTCTGGATAAATGGGAGCCGTGACGACGTAATCAAGATGATAGAGATGACAGATGGGGTAGTAATAAATGACAATGAGGCTAGACTCTTGTGCAAGGAGCCTAACCTTGCAAAATGCGCCAAGAAGATAATGTCATGGGGTTCAAAATTTGCAATAATCAAAAAGGGTGAGAATGGTGCCATTCTATTTACTAAAGAGGGACTAGTGTTTCCAGCAACTGCATTTTTTCTTGACGAGATAGTCGACCCCACTGGAGCTGGCGACTCATTTGCAGGTGGCTTTCTTGGTCATATAGCTCGCAAGGGTATGACGGACTTTACCACGATGAAGGAGGCGGTGATCTACGGTAATGTAATGGGCTCATTTGCTGTCGAAGACTTTGGCATCAAGCGCCTCCTGTCTATAACAAAGGACGATGTAGAGGACCGCTACGAAAAATATTGCAAGTTAGTGCAATTCTGACCTCTTGTTTTATACACTAATTTTTGTCTGTTTTCTGCCTTAAATGAGGTTCATTTAATTTCAGGTATACTTTGCTTATTTTGGTACGACGGGAGTTCTTTAATCTGCAGTTGTGACATCTCAAATGCAAACTTCTCTAGAAAAGTCACTGCTTGAAGGTCAGTATTCAGTCTGTACATGCTCGTCTTGCCGATTTTTCTGCTGATGTAGATCAATTGGTTTTTTTCAAGGTACGGCAGCTCTCGAAAGATCGTTCTAAATGATAACCCTGTTTTCTTTGCTATCTCTCCAGGAGAGTAATCAAATTCTTTGTGGTCAAGGAAAAAGTCCATTATCTGAGAAACAGCCCGTGAAGAAAACACTTTAGAAAGTACTCCGTCATAGTCTTGACCGACGTCAATTTCTCCTGTGGACATGATGTTATTTGAATATGGACATATTTGTTCCTTGCTATTGCAAAGAATACGCCTTACTCTATCAAATAAGCATCGTTATATGGATAAAAAGGATTAATAGCGCAATTGTTCAAGTATTAGCGTGAATACATTTGAGGTTGCTGTCCTGCGTATTCTTATCAAGAGACAGCAGCAACCACTGAAATTATCTGTTCTGGTTAGTGGCTTTCCTGATGACTGTGAGGATAGCGTTCTTTCTGCAATCTCTAGCTTGAGGCTTCAGGGATATATCATGTTAGATGATTACCAGCCCAATGGATATGTATCCATCAATCGAGAGAGGCGAAAAGAAATTCTGCAGATTGTTGATTCAGATATAAATTCAAACAATCCAATTGGCCCGCATATAAAAGAGAATCATACTGGCACCCATATCAAGGAGAAAAGAAGTTTTGGTCAGATTATTGCAAGATATCCTATCTCGCAGACAATAAGAGCCGTTGCCATTTCTTCTTTGCTAATTGTTGGGCTTGTCATCGCTCTAGGAAGTAGCGTCTCTACAACAAGCCCAGACACAGAATCAGTCGTCTACCATCAATATGTGCCCCATAAGAAGTGGAGTGGTGCTTACGGAATATATGATCCTGGCGATGTCAATAGTCCTGCTTCATCATCCTTGCCTGCCTCTGCATCTTTCGTCTCTGTAAAAGACTGTAATCAGAACCCATCGCAGCAACAGACTTAGTAATTCTATGCGTCGATATGGGAGCTAACTGAAAATTAATTTTTATATGTTGTCAAGCCTAAAATGGCGTTTTATTTTTTATTTAGAGCACTATTGTAGGACACATATAGACGGTTAATTTTACATTTTTGTCAACATATGAATATATAGAAACTGCATGATATGGCCATGAAAGACATAAGATTTATTGTGCTTAGTGGCATAACGACAGTATTAGCAGGCATGTTTGTCATAACATCACTGCAGGAAATAAAGGCCCAAGAAACAAACAGCACCGCCCAATCTAACCCCCAAACCCGGATGGGGATTCCCCGCTGAACGGCTCGGTAAACATAGTA
This sequence comes from Nitrososphaera sp., assembly GCA_052038215.1. Taxonomy (GTDB): domain Archaea; phylum Thermoproteota; class Nitrososphaeria; order Nitrososphaerales; family Nitrososphaeraceae; genus Nitrososphaera. Next base: position 17 of record JBQGBZ010000399.1, on the reverse strand, counting down.
GAGCAATCAAACCAATT
>JBQGBZ010000398.1:0-3212 GCA_052038215.1 Nitrososphaera sp. | reverse complement strand
ATGTGATAGAAACGAGTGAATACAACAGATTGTGTGGCGACGAAAGAACTGATCAGCACATTACAGACTCTACAACAGACCCTAGTATGCAGTCAATGAGTCATAAATTATCGTAATGAATGATGCAAAGCACGGCCATCGTTCAGTAATGCCAATCATGGTAATCTATTTTCACATCATCTATGGTCTCTATTCCTATCCAGGCTGCATCAAGAAGTCACCGGGGTTTCTAGGCTTGCCGTCTTTGAAAATGATTTTAGGCATATTTCTCATTGAAAATGAAGCTGCTGCAAGCAAAACTGGTTCAAACTCTTTTCCCAGATCTGTCATCTCATACTCGACTCTGATTGGATACTCTGATACGATTCTTCTCCTAACAATCCCAAACTCTTGTAGTTCACGCAGTCGCTCGGTGAGAACCTTTGGCGTTATCCCTTCTATGTTTTCTACAAAGCGATTAAACTGCGTCGTGCCTCTAAGCATTTCTCTTATGATTAGAACTGTCCATTTTTTTCCTATGATTTTGAAAGTTGTTTCAATTGGACAGGATCTGAGCTCAGGACTGCTGTAAACAATTTCTATCATTGAACATTTTATTTCAGTCATCCCTCCTCCCTTCCACTCTCTATCTGGTAACTAAGTATGTATCTAGTTACGTGAGACTTATAAACTATGCATTTGATATCAAGTATACAAATGAAAGCAGCTGGCAACTATTCAAAACAAATACAATACAACAAGACAACCTCTCTTCTAATAGCTGCTCAAACATGGAGAGTAGTTGGCATAGTATTCCTATGGGGAATGACTCAAGGAATCGTAGAGCCAGCTTTTGCGATACCTGCAGGAGTTGGAGATATTCTCATAGGAGTGACGGCTATCCCTTTCGCTATTTTCTTATTGAAAGGGTATAGTTGGTCAAAGTACGCTTTAGTGGTGTGGAGTGTTCTAGGTATCGCAGACCTGGTCATGGCAGTCAGCCTTGGGCAGCTCACCTCACCAGATTTTGGAACGTCTACAATGACAACATTCCCTTGGATACTCATTCCAACTGTGGCGGTACCCACTACGCTAGCGCTACATGTGATTACATTGTACCGGCTAAGAAACTGGGAACCAATACAAGCACACAGGAAACTTCCCGAGCCTTGATGCGCGCATTCAAATTAGGAGGATGAAGGACTATCACGAGTCCTCGTCCTCCGATACTTTTCTTCCTTTGTGCCCCTATTTTTCAGGCGACTTTAACTAGCTTTACTGGTTTCTTGTGCAAATCTCCTGCTGTAACAGGGTGGCTCATTTTCGACGATGATTGTCATTACTTGCATCGGCGTCCATGTGCCTATTATTGATATTGAAGCTAGCTAGCCAGCAAGAAAATTATAGACTAGTAAAAAACTATCTCTGATACTATAAACGAATGCCCGACGCATACCAGTTCCCATGAGGTGCTTCCCGAAACACTATAATGACATCTTTTTTCTGTACCTTCCATATTTTCATAATTTCATCAGTTATTGCCTCTGCCAGTCGATCCTTTTCAGTCTGAGTTCTTCCGGTGTACGTTTCAACTGTTATTATAGGCATATACAAGATATAATTAATGCATACGAAGATTAAATGTTTTATTTTTTGGGTTTAGTTAACATGACAGCTCATTATCACATGGTTAACCGTCGGGTGACAAGACATCTTGTGTATGAGGGTCAGGCTGTAGCTCAAATAAGAATCTAAAAGTATGCAAATCACGGTCAAACTTCTTTGTCGCCATGAACAGAGGATCCTTAATGTCCGCTCATATCCTCTATACGTTCCGACAGCATCACTTGCATATTTTAGTGCATATTTTGGACATCCGTCCCAAAGGCGATGAAAAGGGGGCTAGTCGGCAGAATCCCCATAAGCACAATATCCGAATTCGTCTATTCTTGAATTGCACAAGTCGCAAAATCTTAACGATCGTATTCAACAACGTCCCACGGCTCATTTCTGTAGCGTTTGAAATGGACATCAATCTTCAGTGGTATGACAAAGAGGCCCCTTCTGTGAAATCTGAGCCTATGAGTCCATAGTGAAACGAGAATTTAGAGGATTCTCTATGTGTATTTCAGGTATCACGGCCTAGGTTTATTTCCAGCAAGGTAAATCTCTATCCTTTCATCTTCACATGTTGCGATGTCATGTTCTTTACAAAATCCCTCTAACTGTATGATGGCCTTATTGCAGGTCGAGTATAGGGCTCCAAAGCTCCGGGGGTTAGGCCGGTCATCGTTGATAAGGACAGCACAGCGATCTACTATCAGAGAATATTGCCTGTCCAACGTGCTCAGCTCCTCGTCAGAGAAAGTTCCGAGTATCGGGGAAGTCCAATACAGATTCACAATAGCTAGCAAGCAAATGATTGCTGAGCACAGAGTGGACGTGATAATAAGGGCGGGGGATTTCAGGGCATTCCTGAAAGAGCAGGTTGTTGACCTCTTTCCAATGTCAAACGTGTCCGCTTCAATGGTGATTCTGTACACTTTGCCCCCGGATTTGAAGGCGTATGTCGAAGACCCTTTGGAAAATGCAACAGGATTGGACTTGTCAAGTCTGCCGGCAAGGATGCGGCGTAACTTCTTTACCTGATATTCTGCAATCCCAAGCTGTCCTATCGTGTTATCTAACGCTGGGTCTCTTTCTTCTTCTTTTTCCAAGATCGACACACCCTTTGGAAGACTTGTGGCATCCTATCACACCATCTAAACGCACTATACGTTGATCTAATTATTATCACAACATAACAAAAAAAGGCTTACTGCTATGCCATTCGAAGAGCAATGAAGAGTCTCTTTGGAGCAACATGGAATCATGGAGTTTAGTGTGCTCTGCGATCCAGAGTACTAGCAATACTGACAATTACTGACACGGAACAGGTTGGTGTAACTTTATTGCATAGATGTCTAAATACAAGATTGTACTATACACTACTCCTCTTCAATTGCTACTGACCAAGGATGTTGTGAAAGATACTCTTTCGGCCATGGAATATCCAGCATTTTCCACGAGATGCCTGAATCAGAAGTGCAAAATATTCCGCGGTTGCTAACAGCATAGAACTCTCCAGCATACTTCGAACTTGCGACCAGGATTGCAATAATTGTTCCTCGTGGTTCAGGAAGTCCCTTAGAAATCACTTCCCACTGTCCCCCGTCTTCAGATCTTCGGTACAT
>JBQGBZ010000397.1:0-1049 GCA_052038215.1 Nitrososphaera sp. | reverse complement strand
AAGTGACAGCGTTATCTGCAATCTGTGCTGTGTCTACTGTATTGAGTGAAGCTAAGGTGCCGGCATCTGTGATATCCACAAGTTCATGCGTATGAGCACTGGCAGCCTCAAAGGCGACGGAACCATCTGCCTGTACTGTCCACACCTGTCCATCGGTGCCGCCGCTGAAGTTTAAGTTGCCGGACACTCGCGCGGTAAAGGTGGGGCCAAGAGAAGCTTGCAGCCCAGCTTCTGCCGCCGTTTGTGGTATCCACTTGCCCGAAGCGGTATCAAACGCCGCTACATCATTGTTCTCTGGGTTTGCTAAATTGAACTCGGTAATGGTGCTTACGGCTTGCGTGCCTGTATGATTAGCTCTATCAAAGGCATCATCTTCTATAGCCTGTGGATCATATACGGCAGCAGACATGTCCCCGCCACCTTGTTGCGCCTGGAAAGTTACACTACCATCGCTCTGTACTGTCCAGACATGACCTGTAGATCCCCCAGAAAAATCTACATCATCGGCTCTAGCAGTAATAGTACCAGATGCTATTTCAGTTTTAAGGAGATATGCACTTCCTTGAGCACCGTCTAACGTATCAGCATCTAATCCACTGCCAGCCCCATCAGCAGTTTCAATAATGTCAACTAACTGAGCTGCGGTTAAATCAACAGGATCACCAGTACCGGCCCCTGCTGCTCTACCTTTAATAGTGGTCTGAGCCATATCAGCAAGTTTAGTATTGGTAATCGCATCATTGATAATTTGACTTGTACCTACAGTATTTAACGAAGCAAGATCCCCAGCATCCGTAATATCTGATACAGTGTGAGTATGAGAACCTGACAGCTTCTCGCTCTCTAACTCTTCTAAGGCAGCTTGTACATTATCGGCTGATAAACTTCCAGAAGGAGTAAATGATACCTCATCAGCGGAAACTACAACTACATCCGAAGAAGGAGATGTAACAGTTAGAAGTGCAGTACACGTTCCTCCATTATCTTCTTTAACTCTAAGACGCACACGATTATTATTAAGTCTCTCAAAGGCTTCATTAACTGTGGCA
>JBQGBZ010000396.1:0-1391 GCA_052038215.1 Nitrososphaera sp. | reverse complement strand
TAGGTCTTGACTTTCCGCCCTCTGAGTGCTAATCTGGTTCTGCGGATAACTAGAGATTATCGGCAGAATACTTGACACTTTTCCCTTTTTATGGACCAATAACCACTGCTGAGAGGTATAGTTATACGCATATAATTTGGGGAGTTAATAATTATATGAGGGGGAGTGCTACCTCTCTGAGACAAAACTGTCTTTTCATGACTCATCTCTATCTAATAGCAGATAAATGACAATAATCAACCGATTATGCGTATTGAATAAGGTCTAAAGAAATTGGCCGGGTGTGAAGCAGAATGTATCCTAAAAGGTGACCAAACCTTACATAGGAGACAAAACTTTGCTCACACCCGAACCAAGCCAAGCATACATTGAAGCCTTGGCTCAGTCAATTCAAGCGACAGAAGAGTTGGATTATGATCAATTGGTTAAATTGTTATTTGCCATCATTGACCAGTTTTGTGCTCAGGTCGAGGTTTGCCCCAGACCAGGACCTCAAGTCGTGTATTCCGACAATACCATTTTGAAGATAGATATGCTGATGCATCTGACCGGCAAACGTGGCGAAACCGAAATTTTGCGTGAAATTGAGCGGCACTATGACCATCATTTTGATAAATTACCCGATCAATCCCGCTTATGGCATCGCATTCGTCAAGCCTTGCCCTTGATTGAACGCTTTCGCTGTCACCTGAAGGCTCAGTTAGGCATCCGCTATGAAGAGCTACGGATTTTGGACAGTTTACCCATTCCGGTGGCAACCAAGCACTCGCGCCGAGGTCGAGGCAATGGCTTTGACCGGGCCGATGGTGGCTACTGTGCCAGTAAGAAACTCAAATATTACGGTTTCAAGGTAGGCATGCTCATTACCAGTCACGGTATTCCTGATGTCTATGACCTGTTTAGTGCTCGCCCCCACGATATTCACCTGCTGCCCGATTTGTTGGACAACAGTTCGCAGATCATTGCTTTCGCTGATAAAGGCTTCATCTGTGACCCGCACCGAAACCGCTTAGCTGATGAACAAGCCGTCATCTTAATCACTTATCGCAAAGTCAATCAGAAAATCCAGAATACCACCCTTGAAAAGTGGGCCTTGGACCAGTACCGTCAATTGATTGAAACCGTTTTTTCCCAACTGTCCGGTCATCTGCATCTGCAAGATACCGGAGCCAAGACCGACCTCGGCTTAATCAAGCGGGTCGCTGGGATTGTGACTGCCTTTACCTTGGGTATCTATCTCAACGCTTTACTCGGTCGTCATTTATTGGCTATTAAAGAACTCTTCGCCTAATACGCATAATCGGTTATCTTATCAACCGTGAAGAGCGAAACTTGGCTGCAATTTTGTATCACCTCTTGCTGACCGGCGACAATTTAATGCGCTTTTTAAG
>JBQGBZ010000395.1:0-1042 GCA_052038215.1 Nitrososphaera sp. | reverse complement strand
TGTCACAAGTGAAATAAGCCCGCTACCGTTGATTGTAAAATTGATAGTCTCTGTAGTGTTTGGAAGAGTCAGTGTTCCATTTCCAGAGGATGTTGCGCTTACATGTGTCTGGTTTATTGGAATCATGCTTGTAGTTGTTGTACGTTGTTGCAACATAGGCTGAGGTGACAACTGTATTCCTCCAGATGATGGTGTTATTGTTGTAGTTGTGGCATTGCCAGCTGTTGTGGCGGCTGCTGCAGCACCCATACTTGATACAGCTATTGCTAGTATGAAAATAGTCGCAGCTGCTATGAGGTGATTATTATTCCTGTAAAGATGATGATGCATCTTAGTTCTAAGCATGAATACAATGGATAAAAGAATTCCTTTGATAGAGTCTGCAGGGGCTAATAGCCATATATGCAAGACAATTTTGTCCTGATGATCCCACTCGACGAGAGAGACTGGTAAAATGCAAGCATAGAGAACTCTATTCTAAATGAAAACTACAACAAGCTTATTTGCTGTGTTTTGGCGTTGCCAATTCATCATGGCATTAGGCGAAAAGCTTTTTGAGGAAAGCGGCAAGATAGTTAGCTTCAAAGTTACAAGAGTACATCCAGTTGAAGGAATGACAATGGAAGTGAGCTTTACTTCAGAAATAAAGGGCTTTGGCAAGTTTCCAAATGGTAGAAACATTGGATCTGGCACTATTACTCACTATCCTCATGGAGTTGAAGATGCTAGCTATCAAGGAACATTCATGACACCAGAGGAAGATGAGCAGTTCATGTGGTGGGCTCATGATAAAGGCAAGGTGGCAGAAGGAGGAAAAATCAAAGGGATAGTCATAATGTCTGGTTTTACAAATTCTCAAAAGTTATCATGGATGAATAGCCTCCTCACAGCAGGAGAATCAGAGTTTGATCCAGCCGCTCAGCAGTTTAGAGTAACGGGCTATGAGTGGATATAGAGAGAGAAAGAGAGACATATTGGCAATTTGCTTGTTATACGATTGCATTTTTGGACTGTCTAGGGTAAAGGGTAAAAACATCATGAA
>JBQGBZ010000394.1:0-2352 GCA_052038215.1 Nitrososphaera sp. | reverse complement strand
TAGCCATGACGCACCGGCGAATAACCCACTTGTGGCGCTCAGGTATTGGCATAAGCTTGGCTGGCAGGTGCAGTTCATCTTCAATCTCCTGCCCACCGCTCGTTCTTGCCGCAGAGCGTTCTTGAATGTAGCCAAGCACTTTAACGCACGGTATGTTGCTGCAGCAAATATAGTATTGCACAAGCACCGTTCTACCAAGCTCCTTCAACTCTATACGGCCATATCGCGCTTGATGTGAAAATTGCCTCTGGTTGTCAGAGGATAATAATCTCTCTTCAGTCATGTTAGTTAATGTGTATAGGTTCCCTTTTAACTACTACTTAACTAGGTCAATTAACAACGTTAATCCATCTTTAATTGGCATCATGCAGAAGCAGAGCATAGTTATGATTGAGAGCGAACATACACTACTTGAGGCCGCGAAGGGAGATGGCAGAAAATATTACTTCATGATATGTGATATATGCTTCTGGTGCGCTTCAGTATTTGAGTCGCATCTATCAAAGTATCGCAGATCATTTTTTTCGTGTCCTGTCTGCCAAGGAAGCAAAGTACAAGCCATTCCACTTGCAACTAATGAGGTGTACGGGCTAAATACAGCGAAAGCAGCAGGCTGAGGAACGAGGAGTTCTTCTAGCGATGCGGGCTCTAAAGTTTAACCAAGTTATGGTCAAGTCTAGGTACTGCAGTTAATGTCGCAGCACATCCCCACTCAGTCATTGTGCACGCGTACGCTGATGGACAAGTGAAAGCTCATTGAATTTGTTGGCGGCTTATGTCAATGGTCTTGTCTCCCATTTTCCTACTAGATATCAAGGAATTATTATCATAGTTTTCCTAACATTGAAAAGCAGTAGTACAACAATAAGTAGTAGGCTCTATATACCTTTTAAACCAAGTGTATCCTTTCAGCACATTCCTTGTGAAAATACTTTCGCCTTCTGCTGCGTGCTTTACTTATTATAGTGTCCTTCTCTTTTATTCTTTCAGCACAGAAGCGGCAGAGTCCTTCTTGCCTTGCGCATATTCTAGTCAAAACAGCGTTGTAATTGTGATTGTCTATATCTATGACACTTACCTTTGCCAAAAAGATCTTCCCTGACTTAACCATGTTAATCATGACGTATATACATTGAAGCGCAAATGGAAATCCGCTAGAGTCATATATATCGAGAAATGGCGTGCAGAAATATTTGTGAGAGGTATAGGGCGACGAAAGAGAGAAGAAGTAGCTATTATATCCATGGGTACAAAAGGTGCCAGATATGTGGTATTTTCATAAAGTGGAAAGGAACCAATTGTCCTTGTTGTCAAAGGCCGCTGAGGTCAAAACCTCATAATAGAAAAAGAAGAGCAAACCAATGGGAGAAGAAGAATTAACTATATTAATCATGACATAAATAGTCATTTGAAAAGATTAACCTATATGACAAAGAAGCGGCGTCAACAGAATGAGCGTTCTGTATCTTTTATGAGAATGACGAGGAAGAGAATTATTACTTATGGAATAATCGCAGCCATCCTTTCGGGCATTAGCATCGCTGGCTACAAGTCGATGATCCCCACAAATGGCAACGCTCCAGTTTTTGGTATTCCAAATAATCGCTTTGTTAAAGCAAAATATGCTGCGGGCTCAGGGTATGCTTGGGTTAGCATGTCCCCTGGCAGTGCCAAAGGATTAAGGGGCAGCGGCGGAGGAGGAGGCATCATAAACCCTCAATATGTTTTCAGCAAAGGAGGTTTGCAATCTATACATGTGATAAATGAGGACTATGAAACCCATTCAAAGCATAATTTTAACATAGATGAATTCAATGTCCATTCCAAAGATTTGGCTTACTTTAATAGCCAAACCATTACCTTTGTTGCTGACAAACCTGGCACCTTTCACTATTATTGTAATATCCATCCAGAAATGAAAGGAGACATAAGCATAGAATAAAGTAGTGTATGTGAGAAAGGATGTGAGACTATGAGCAGTGACAATCAAGACAGTTTAACCTCATCAACCCGCCAAGACATTTTGAATCTGCTAGATAGCTTTATTCACCAAATACAACATATAAGGAGAATACTTTTGGGCATGTCAATTTCTGCAATTGTTCTAGCCCCGCTGGCCATTGCGCTTTCCGTTTACCTTTTGTTTCACCCATCATTCTTCGCTGTACTAGAGAGAGAAAATGAATTCGGGTTAGTTCTAACTGTGCTGCTTGGAGCAATCATCATTATTTCAGGAATATGGCTTTTTACCGGTATAAGGCAATATTACTCTATGAGTCAATGGAAAAAAAGATATGAGGAATATCTGAGGGAAAAGGAAGCAATAGATAGAAAGATAGCATCACAATTCGG
>JBQGBZ010000393.1:0-1112 GCA_052038215.1 Nitrososphaera sp. | reverse complement strand
GACAGTGTTGTCAATGCTTCCATTGCATGGCGCCGCATGGCGCCTGACGACAAATTTACAAGTGGAGTAGTGTCTCCTGTTTCAAGAATATTATTATATCTTTGTGCGTAGCTTACTATCTGTTTAATGTTTCTTCTATTCTGACTTTTTAGATAATTTTTGAAATCCGCAGCAAGAAGGCATTCTTGCGGATTAGCAATCCCACGCCCTACCAGATCGCCCCCTGTTCTTAAAGCAGGACTAGGCGACCCCCGCTCCGTATTAGGGCTGTTGTGAGGTGAGATAATAATATCTTTGCTGCATGCTGCTAATCCCATGTCCGAAAGGACACGTGGGTTCTCTGGCTGCTACTTCAAACCTACTCGTATAAGAGTCGTAATAACAAGCTAAGCCCCCCTGACATGCAGATCCTCTTTTACATTTGTCTTAATCTAGAGATATGACAGCATAGGAGGATCTGAATCAAATTATATGCACAATAACAAAAGAGATATCTACCAGGAAGAGCAATTAATTACATATGTAGAGATGTCACGCAATCATATGTGGTCCTATTATTGTGAGGTCTGTCACGCACCTCAACGCAAGGACTCACCCGTTTTATCGATGCATGACAATGCGGTTCTGATTTGTATGAATTGCTATCTTAGGGAAATAGACCGGGGAAAAGCTCTAGTTGCTGTTGCACAACGAGACATAGTTGGGGACGCCCAATAATGATTTGTTAAATCAAGTCAGTGAAAGATCACAGAGGGCAAGTACTTTTTCACAATCTCCGTAATTTCTCTTCCATCCGATATTGGGGGATTCTGACTGCCAAGCTTTTTTGTGTAACCTATCCATTCTCCTTTTAGTAATAGGCAAAGATGCCCAAGCTGTATTTCAGACTAAAGATATCTCCGTACTAGCCACACTTTGCAGTAAGCATTAAGAGATATCTCTATTGCAGCTTTTTACTTCATCTATTTCTTGAGTTCAACTACTACTGAGCTGACATCTTCTGTTCCAGTATTTTCTACAGCGTGTGAGATGCCATCAAGCCATACTGTCTGACCACGTTTGAGGTCGGCATCCTCGGTTTTACCATTTGGGAAGGTAAACCTGAGCCGTTG
>JBQGBZ010000392.1:0-1258 GCA_052038215.1 Nitrososphaera sp. | reverse complement strand
CGCAGCCCACGCCCCACACCACGTACCAAAAGAATGGATTGAAAAGTACAAGGGAAAGTTTGACAAAGGATGGGACAAAATAAGAGAAGAAACACTAGAACGGCAAAAGAAGAAGGGCATTGTACCCAAAAACACAGAACTAGCACCACCTAATGAAGGAGTACAAAAATGGGATGATTTGACAGCTGACGAGAAAAGATTGTTTGCTAGTATGATGGAAACGTATGCTGGCTTTCTGAGTCATACGGATAATCAGATTGGACGGTTCGTTGAATTTTTGGAGAAGATTGGCAAACTAGAAAACACGCTTCTGTTTGTATGCTCTGACAATGGTGCAAGCGCAGAAGGCACGCTTACAGGTCTTTTCGATGAGGGGAGCATCATAAACGCGGTGCCTGAAACTGTAGAAGATAATATAAAGAGAATTGAAGAGCTTGGTGGACCAACCTACTACAATCGCTACCCTGTGGACTGGGCGATGGCAGGTGATACTCCATTTAAGTGGTACAAGCAGTATACACATTACGGCGGTACAAAGGATCCCCTTATTGTACATTGGCCAAAAGGAATTAAAGATCAGGGCAAGATAAGAACTCAATTTCATCATGCCATCGATATTGTACCAACTATTTTGGAAGCCATAGGAGTCGAACCACCATCCCAGATAGGTGGATACACCCAAGCACCGATAGAAGGTGTTAGTATGTTCTATTCCTTCAACGACGCAAATGCTCCCTCTACTAAGCAAATACAGTACTTTGAGATGCTTGGCAATAGAGGGATTTGGTATAAAGGATGGAAAGCAGTCACATTTCATGGTAGGCTTCCTTGGGAGAATAACTCAAAGTGGAGCTTTGACGAAGATAAATGGGAGCTCTATAACGTAGAGCAAGATTTCTCAGAATGCCACGACCTGGCTGAGAAACAGCCAGATAAGCTAAGGCAGTTAGTAGAATTGTGGTGGGCTGAAGCAGGTAAGTACAATGTATTGCCATTAGATGATCGTTTGCAAGAGCGTCTGTTGGGACGTGCCATGTTAGAGAAGGAAAAAACATCATTTGTATATTATCCTGGAACCGCAAGAATCCCAGAAGGTACAGCACCGCATACATACACTGAATCGTTCATGCACCATTACTGCCGAGATAGAGATATCTGCTTCTGCTGCTGATGGTAGTCGTAGTAGTAATGGTGGTAAAGCAGAAGGCCCTATCTGCGCAATAGGTGGTGTGTCTTTGGGCTGGTCTCTTTACATCAA
>JBQGBZ010000391.1:0-6988 GCA_052038215.1 Nitrososphaera sp. | reverse complement strand
TGATAAATACTGCTTGCCAAAATTTGCACAGGAAGTATATGACAAAGCGGGCGAACCAAAAGAAATCATGTGGGTAGATGCCCCTAACCACATTGATCTCTATGATGTCGAAAAATATGTTGGACTTGCTGTTAACAAAACAGTTGAATGGTTCAACAAATATCTGAAAGGAAAGTCTAGGCTAAGTGAGGAACTGACTGCATGAACATATCTCAAGCTGAACAAGCTGAAATCTGCAATAAGGTGCTGTTGAAATATTATTGTTGTAGTTATTATTACAATTACAATTTGACATTGGTAACGCTAAATGAAGGGGTGAATCCCTTTGCGCTTGTATCGGTGAATACAAAACCTTTTTAGCTAACTGTCTCACATCACAAGACCGGAACCTAAATTTAGCACCTTTAAAAGCACGGAGACCCTGCCCGCGCCGATTCGAAATAGGGAGGTAAAAATGATGTGCAAGTAATGACATTCAAGGCTCCAAAAGCGTAAACTGTATGCAAAAGGCTGTCCTATAGGAATATCATACGAGAGAGAAACACAGCATCGACTTTCGCTATGTTAAACCTAGTGACATCACACGATTAAGATAATTTAAGAGAAGCTTTAAGGGTTATCCAAGTCGCTATCCAACAAAATTGTTGGTTAGCGAATCAATCTAACAAGAGCAAATCCTATAATAAATCCAAGGACAGCTCCAAATGTGGGCAGCCATTTTCTTTCTTTGTGAGCTTTTGGTATCATGTCGTAAAAAAGCATATAGAAAATGCCGCCCCCTGAGATTGCAAGGGTCAGCGCAATAACAACTTGCATACCTTGGAGAAAGAACAAACCTATTAATCCAAGAATGATTGGAATCACCGATACAAACCCAATAGCAATCAAGGCTTTTCTTTTGCTACCTCTAAAAGCTGATGTCTTGCCAGAAGTCATTTCACGAAATGAGGCGATTCCTTCTGGGACATTTTGTATGCCAATGAGCAGTGCAATCACAAATCCAGCACCGCCAGCTACCGAAGCTCCTATGGCAAGTGATTCTGGAATAGAATCAAGACCAATACCGAGTAGAATGCCAGCTCCTCCACCCTTGTGCTCCGCTAATACATCTGCAATGGTAAAGATTATCGAACCAGCAACAAAGGCGCCCAAAGTCATGACAACTCCCAGGGTTTTTTCTGCTTCAATTACCATTCCAAAAATGGCAGCGGAGATTAGGATGCCTGCACCAAAAGCAGTGAAAAACAACATTTGTCTCTCACTGAAGTTGATGTATTTTGCTATGAGCCCACCTGCAAACGAGGTGCCGCCTGCAAATGCACATATTGCAACAACGCGTACGATGTCTATAATCTCGATGCTTGACATTGTTATGTTGGCTGCCTGCTAGCCCAGCTTTATGCATTCTTTCTTTTTAGAGTATCTAATGAAATTGCACATCTACTTGAGCAACTGGTATCTGAGATACCAGAAGCATCATCTCCACTCATCGTTTTTAGCCCATCCTTATACTCTTTTTCTAAGGAATCCACTTTTAACTACTGCTTAACTGAGTCAATTAACAACGTTAATCCATCTTTAATTGGCATCATGCAGAAGCGGCGCTATGCCTGACACTGAACAGACAATACTGGCGGCCGCCAAGAGAGATGGCAGGAAATATTACTTCATGATATGCGATATATGCCTCTGGTGCGCTTCGATATTTGAGCCGGATTCATCAAAGTATCGCAACGCATTTTTGTGTCCCGTCTGCGAAGGAAGCAAGGTACGAGCCATACCACTTGCATCTGATGAAGTGTACTGGCTAAAATAAAGCGAAGCAGCAGGCTGAGGCGGGAGCCCTTTTAGTCGTGTGGGCCGACAAGTTTAGCCGTCATGGCTTGGTCATGACTATAAGTGCCACGCAGTTTAGGTGCCTTGGCATAATGGTATAAGGTATCCCGCAGTCAGTCATTGTGCACACAGGGTGAAGGACATGTGGAAGCTCATGGAATTTGCTAGTGGCTTATGGCCAGGCGTCTTGTATCCCATATCCTTTCTGCCACAGCTGCTCGCTCCTTATGTTACCTGACTCCCCAACCGTGTCAGCGTGAATCTTGGAAAATTTACCCCCTTAACAAGAAGTATTGAAAGCTCACAATAATAGAGCTTTCAGTAGCTCCCATAACTAACACCCAAAATAATATTAGCTGATACAGGATGCATATTCACTTTGTTTCATTTCCAAACATGACAGCCATAAGCCCTCTGTCTTCTTTTCATACTAGTCTAGCCATGTCCGCGAATAGTCGGTGAGGCAGCTAGATAAAATGAGTGAGTAGTAGTCTTGATTTACTTAGTTTTTCTGCTGTGACTGAAATTAGGTTATGGCTCTCACGATAAGTTGTTAGGCACCTGAAATAGATTTCAAGCTGGGATCTTCTATAAAAAGTGCCTAGCCTGCTTAGATGCCATAAAAGTCTATTCAAAGGCAGAGAGGAGATTAGAAAGTGCGATGGAGAAATCCTCGAAAGAGTGACAATATCGAAGACAGAAGAGGGATGAGGGTTCCATTGAAGACCATTGGAGGAGGAATAGGTGGCCTTATCCTACTCGTTATTGCAATCCTGTTCGGCGCAGACCCTGGCACAATTTTAAACGATAACACGTTCACAGACGTCGCCTCAAACTATGAGGGAGCCCCTCTTTCGGCTGAAGACAGACAACTCGCCGATTTTGTGTCTGTTGTACTTGCCGACACTGAGGATACGTGGAATGAAATATTCTCTGCTGAAAACCTAGAGTACCCAGAACCCACACTTGTATTATTCTCCGGGGCAGTCGAATCTGCATGTGGATTCGCTCAATCCGCCGTTGGACCTTTTTACTGCCCAGTCGACGAGAAGGTGTACATAGACCTGAGCTTCTACAGAGATCTTAGAGACAGGTACGGTGCACCGGGTGACTTTGCTCAGGCATACGTCATCGCGCACGAGGTGGGACACCACGTGCAGAACCTACTCGGCATTATGGAGCAGGTCCACAGTGCCCAACAGCAGGCCAGCATCCAAGTCGACGCAAACAGGCTCTCTGTCCTGCTGGAGCTTCAAGCTGATTGTTTTTCAGGCGTCTGGGCACATAACGCCGACAGGTCGAGAGACATTCTCGAGCAAGGCGACATAGAGGAAGGCCTGAATGCCGCAAGCAGCATAGGAGATGACCGGCTTCAGATGGAATCACAGGGACAGGTAACTCCCGACTCTTTTACACACGGCAGCTCCGTACAGAGGGTGAGCTGGTTCGAAAGGGGGCTGGAATCGGGCGACATTAATTCCTGCAATACCTTCGAAGCCATGAATCCGTAAGGCTTACAGTGTAGCTTTTACAAACTGTGATCCGCGTTCCATTAATCCATGAGGAAGTTAAGATAAAGAAAGAACCTTATGTTAGGCAAGAGATAGCAATAAGGAAGAAGCCAAGAACTGAAACAAAAACTATCAGTGACTTTGTGATTAGTGAGAAAGTAGATACAAGTAATAATATAGGAATAAGAGAATAGTCTAAAAATATAGAGGAGGTCTTAGGCTGCATCTGATGCAGTCATTTTATCGATTCTCTTCCTCCGTGATTCTACCACAAGAAGTATTGCAGCAGTCAGGCCGACAAATGCCCATTGTATTGCTTCAACTGCAATTCCCATTTCGTTAACCATGCCGCCCCTTCCAGTTATTGGGTTTCCTGGTATCCTGGTGATTATCCATATTGCAATGAGAACCAGTGTGCCTACTATACCAATGCCGTACCACATTCTTCCCCATCTTCTTATCATTGGAATCACCCAGAATAACTGAGCAGCTCCACCTACAAAGAAGAGTATAGCGCCGTTTAGGTTAAAGTTAAGCATGTTTGGAGCTAGTGTCAGATGGAGTATGCCTGCTATTGCAGTCGTAGCGGCGGCTGCATAGTACAACCATTTTGTGTTCATTTCTTTGGGTCTCTCCTTATCAACCTTGGTTATCAGTAGGCGAAGTTAAGATCTTGGAGTGAGCCTCTTTGGATGTCCACTGTTGCGGTTTGGTCAGTACCGTCAGGGTAAGCAACGTAGATTACATAGTTGCCTGGTGGTAGTCTAATGTCATATTCACCGGTAATAGATACAAACGAACTAGCAACAAAAGCATTTCCTTGTTGTACGGCCAGCACCGAGGCGCCAACTGCAGGTAGACCTCCTGGCCCGGTCACAACCCCATGTAGAGCTCCTGGCTCAACTCCAGCAGGGATTGATTGGCTGACGTTTGTGTTAGGAAGAAGACCTCCACTTATTATGAACCCAGCCAATGCTATTGCACCTGCAATCCCTGCAGCAGTATATATTGCAATTTTGTAGTTTTTCTTCCATCTTTGTCTTGCAACAGGTTTCTCATAAGGTGGAAGCGGCTCGGGTTCCTGTTGTAAAATCTGCTTTGCTGGCGATGCTACTGTCGCTGTTGTTTCTGTTGTTGTTATCATGCGTCTCTTATCGTATGGACTATGTTCATGAGATGCACCATAGCCCCCGAGGCCACCAGTATATTCCCCAGTGACTTCTATTACATCTTCCGAATCCGATATCTCCTTGAGGATGTCAAGTGTAAGCTCTTGGTTCGTCACGTAATGAGTCCCGCTGTCATATATCGCTGGACTCATGCCAGTCTTGCCAATGATGTAACGCCTTACTTCTTCTGTGTTTAGGCCGGGCTTGGTAAACACCTCCATCATGTACATGGGCGTAACTCTAGGATTTTCCATCTGACGAAGAAGTAGATCATCTATCAGCTCTGGATCTACCTTTGAAAGGTGTTTTTGATAGTTTTTTTGAAGCTGCAGAAACTGATCCTTTATTTCTAACATTGCTGATGACATGCGTTATCTATATGGTTGGTGAACTGATATTCTTGTCTTAACAGAGTTGTTCAGTCTTTAACAAATTTGTTTAATTTTCACATTTCTTGCTTAAAGAGAGTTAGCAGTGCATTATTGAATGAATTCATTATTGGTGTAGATCAAACTATAGGTAAAAAGGCATTGGTTAATCATAGAGAACTATAAAAATTCTTAATTATCAAGGGAGAACATATCTTTCAATGTGAATCAAACCTCTGACGAGACTTCTCTAGCTTCTGAATTGTTTATGGAGCTTGCAAGTGAGACGAGGCTTTCCATATTGGCATCTTTGAATGAGAAACCAGCCAAGCTAAGTTCTCTTTCAAGAGAAGTCAATACTACTGTTCAGGATGTATACAGGAACCTGAACAGGCTAGTGCAGGAAGGTCTAGTAAGGCGTGTAGACGGCGTGTTTCATGTAACAGAATATGGCATGTTAGTAATGAAGCAGATCCCCGACTTCATGTTCATGAAAAAGAACAAGAAATTCTTTGAAGACCACTGCCTCGTCGGTGTTATCCCCGACAAGTTCTTGCTGCGACTTGGTGCCCTGAACAACTGCAAGACTGTAACCAGCGCGACTACTGTTTTCCAGAGTTTAAAAAAGATGCAGTCATCTGCAACGCAATCCTTGAAAATAATCGTTTCTCAGACTTGGCCTGAAGAAGGCGAAATACTCCTAGACAAGGCCAACCATGGAGTTAAGATATTTGCACTTGTCGGTCAAAATACAATATTTCCAAAAAATGTAGTGGAAAATATCATGCCAAAAATGAACACATTGAATTCAAAAGGGATTATGGAGAGAAGGATGATCGAGAAAGTAAGGATTGCGGTTTTTATCGTCGACGGTCGGGAAGCTGCCCTTACTTTTCCAGATACAAAGGATGAAATTGACATGACCGCTCTCTTTGTAAGCGAAGACTCTGTTTTCTGCGAATGGTGTTCAGATTACTTTGACTACATTTGGAAGGATTCTAAACCATTTGATATGAACAAAGTAAAAGTTGTGGAATATTGAATTTTGGTTATCGGCTCTGGAGAGTCCGAGCGGAAACTTTCTTCATCTGCCTGATAAGATTATCATTAGCCTCACTGCATCTTGTTATGCAAACAATTTCGAAAATATTTCCTGCTTGGAAGCTTCCAAAGACACCATTAACCGAATCCACAACAAACGTAATCCCTACAATCAAAGGCACAATTCCTTCTTCGCCGCACATACTATGCAGGACCTGTTCTGATACTCAGAAGGTTAATCAGACGAGGAGCAGCTTGCTCTATTGCATAGGCTATTTTTTTCGCCAGTAGATCCTTTAACTGTTATTCTAAAACCAGTTACATATGTTTTATCTTCTTCATCTATAATCAATTCAAATTCTTCTGAGTTTGTTATGGTCCGACCTATAGGGATTTTCTCGTGAATTCAAAATGCAAGATCGATGTTATGTTGTCATTGCTGGTCGCAGCCATAGTGTCATGAGTTATATATTTGCGACAATGCCGCTAATTAACTATTTACGTATGATACTCAATGCAAGCATGAAAGCATATGCCTTCCGGACGATTTTCTAGCGTGCCCGGAGGAATCCGGCACAAAAACCTTCAAAATTGAGACCCTATGGTTCAACTGCAGGAAATGAAAATTGAGATCTAATTGTTTTACTCGTATCCGTATTAGTTATAGATTGCTATTGATAGAGTACGATGGAATATATGTGAAAATTGAGATGAATCTCCAAATGGAAGTTAAGCTACCAAGAGAGTGTAAAGGTGAACGTTGCACCTTTTCGTCATTGTTATTGTTTTCAGCCCAAATTCTACCAACATGTCAAATAATGGAGACCGATCAAAATTGTGCCGTTAACCATATTTGGATATCGGAATTGCATCGTGGCGGCAGCAGCAGAGCATGGTTCAACCGATGATTATCCTTTGGGCATGTATGTGATAATAAATCGCTATTTCTGAGAAATTACTCATAAATATTATCAACTTAGTTTGGCATCAGGCCTAGCATTAAGAGAGGATTTATTCTGCAAGGTACTCCCAGTAGCTTCTGATTCTTCTAGCTTACTGCTTA
>JBQGBZ010000390.1:0-3128 GCA_052038215.1 Nitrososphaera sp. | reverse complement strand
CACGCTTGGCGAAGCCGCTGATATGATGATCAAGCGAAAGGTGCGTAGACTCTTGGTTAAGGAAAACGGCAAGTATTATGTTGGCATAATAACCCAGCGCGATCTGCAAAGACTGATGACAGACACCTTCAGGTCCCTTCTTTTAATTTGATGTGGAGAAGTTTTCAAGATGCCAACGAACATTTGTGTCATCTGCAGTGAAATATACGATACAAAGGACATCACTTTTGAACAAAAACTCATCGCAGACGAGAACTTTTGCGCAGATTGCTGGAATAAACATATCGTGACAATGATGTACGAGGAAGAGGAAGAAATGGAGATTATAAAGCCATAATATACAATAACAATGTATCTTATATGTAAGCACAGTTTAGGACAAGCTGTAATATGGTGATGGAGGAGGAAGATCGACTTCTTAACAACTTGCAGCAGCAGGTTACTACTACTACTAATAACAATGAAGAAGAAAAAGAAGATCCTAACTTTGACCGCAAGCTTGACCTTATAACTGCAGGGGCTAGACCATTTGTCAAGGAGCATTTATTAACCAAGATTACAAGGCAAAATTGTCAAATTATAATTAATTACATTCTTGCCATGCAGACAGAGGTTAATCCTGCTCAGACATATAGGATTGATACCATCAATAAATTGAAGCGTTTTGCAGAGTTTCATAATCCTCCCAAGTCTTTTAGGGATATCACAAGGCAGGACATCATAGACTACGTTGATACAAAAAGAAAGCCTGAGAGCGTCGATCCCTTGCACAAATGGATAGGCACACATGAGATCTATCGCATTATGTTGCTGCGTTTCTTCAGATGGCTACATCGTCCTAGCGATGACATTGCTCATAACAAGCGTCCAAGACCTGCCGTTATGGAAAATATTCCCAAAATCAAGCGCAAGGAGACAAGTATCTACAAACCTACTGATTTATGGACTGAAGAAGATGATGTGCTTTTTTACAAGTATTGTCCTTCACCTAGAGATAGATGCTGGCACGCTGTTTCAAGGGATACCGGTTGCAGACCTCACGAGCTGTTAAAATTAAAGATTGAGGACATTAAGCTTGAGCAGCGCGATGATGGTCGCCAGGTTGCTAGGATCGGAGTCAACGGCAAGACTGGAACCAGAAACCTCCGCATATTCAGCTCCTATCCCTATCTGAAGGATTGGCTGTCAAATGGTCATCCGTTTCCCAATGTTCCCAATGCGGCGTTGTTTTGTGGCAGCGGCAAGAAGAACACCGGTAAAAGGCTAGCCCCTCACAGTATCGGTGCAAGGTACGAGTATTACAAGAAAGTAGCATTTCCCAAGCTGTTAAATGATCCAATGGTATCGGAAGAAGAAAAGCGCAAGATCAGAGAGCTGTTAAAGAAGCCCTGGAACCCCTATGTTCGACGACACACTAGTGCAACTGCGATATCCAAAGCTCTCAAGGATTCCGTTTTAATAGATCAGGTCATGGGCTGGTCAAGGACTGGTAACACCCGCCAGAAGTATCAACACTACTATGCAGATGATGGCTTCGATGCTATGTTAACCATGATGGATGGTCTTGCGCCTAGTAGTAGTGGTGGTACTAGCCAGCAACCTGGTAGCAGTAAGAAGAAGAACAAGAACTTGTTAAAACCCAAACAATGCCCCAATTGCGATGAATCCAATAAGCCGGAAGCTAGGTTTTGTGCCAAGTGCAAGTTTGTCCTTTCGTTTGACGCTTTCAATGAAACTATAGAAGAAGCAGAGAACACAAAGAAGATGTTGGTGACTCTAGAGCAGACTACAGCTAGTTTAAAGGATGAAATAAATGAGCTACAATGGCGATTTAACAATGCTGTAGCACATGACGATAGAAGGTCTATTCAACATGCTATTGAAGTGCGAAAGTTAAAGGGCGAAAAAGATGTCAAAAAATTAACAGAATCAGAAATTGAGGATATTCACAATTGGAATAACTACGATGACTATGTGACTGAACAGATTGACCATGCTATCAAAATGCATCAGCTAAAGGGAGAAACTGATATAAAATTAACATCAAAAGATATTGAAGATATTCTCCTTCAAATTGAGTCTGGTGACTCCTATCACATGTATGAAGAAGAAGAAGAAGAATAGCGAGTTCAGCAGCAGCAATAGTAGCATCATCAGCTTTACTGCTGATGGCACCAATGCTGGCGGCAGCAGCATCACCACACTTCATTGGAACACCACAAATCACAAAGAATCCTAACTTTAGTCTCACGGCTTCATTCAAAGCAGCCGGGCTAGGAAACGTAGTTACCGATATATTTCTGACATCATCTGGAGGAGTGGCTGATCTGCAATGTGTCAATCCTGGTGGCAACAGTCCACCACCAAAGCAAGTAGACTTTGGACCACTGCAAGGTGAGACTATAACAGTTCAGCCACGCAATGGACAGGTAACAGCATCTCCAACCATTGGACCACCACGAGATCTACCAGGTGCAGATGAATTATGCCCTAACCCCAACTCGAGTGGCCCTACCACCAACTGGAGCGTACGAATAGTGTCTCTTACATACTTCGACGTTGAGCTGCACATACAGCAGGGAGGACAGGACATCCTGACCTTTGACTTTGGCGACGTAGATCCATAAGCAGGAAAAAAAGCAACAGCAGAAGCAAGACGTAGGTTGCTCCCGATAGGTATACCTATCTCTAAGACTGCAATAGCAGACAGCTGAAACATTTTGCGTAGCTTGCGGCAAATCTGTTACCGGTAACAGATTTGTACTTATTACTGGTAATAAGTTCAAACTTATTACCAGTAATAAGTTTGCAAATTGATTACCGGTAATCAATTGGTTACTGGTAATCAATTAGCAGACAGCTTTGATATCATACAACTTTTGAACCTATTTTGCTAGATTATGGCAGACTAAATTCAATGGCTCCATAGAGCAATAAAGCCAAAGCAGAACGCTGAAGGTTAGACAAATCTGTGCATCATGTATCAGCAGGTTAGACCCCGCTACCATTTCAGGCTCTAACGTACTCTGGACCTGACCTTTGCATCCCTCTACATATCAATAGGTCTCGGTCTGCTTGTCGTAGGATTCTTGTGTAACCTAGAAGTATTCTCACCCGATAACCAAAGC
>JBQGBZ010000389.1:0-1896 GCA_052038215.1 Nitrososphaera sp. | reverse complement strand
TATCTTTTGGTTCACTCTCAAGACATTTGGCCTGATAATGCTGATGCTTTTACCCAGAGGTATCAGTCCCAGAATCAGGATAGACATCTTGCTCCATACGGGCTGGTACAAACTCATCGTACTTGCATTCATTAACATTTTCGTTGCCCTTGCACTAATATATGGCGGAATACTTGGTCCGGGTGGTCTGCTAGTTAGATGACATCAACTGCAACTGGTTTCATCAAAGCCATAGAATCAGGCTCAAAGCACTTGCTAATCAAGCGATTTACCTTCAGATATCCTGAGCAAAAGCTCAAGTTTGTAGGTGATGGCTATCAATTTGATCCAAAACGTGGCGTTGGTATCGCTGGCTATCGTGGACGCCATATTCTGATGCATGATAAATGTACAGGTTGTCAGCTCTGTGCTATAGCATGTGAAGGCATCGCAGAAGCGATTGGAATGGTCAAGGTAGGAGACGAGCAGTGGAAGCAAAACAAAAAGGGCATAATGCCACAGATTGATTATGGCAAGTGTGTCTTTTGCGGCCTTTGTGTTGATGCATGCCCATTCTATGCGCTCTTTATGACAAATGACTACGAGCTGTCAGCGTTTACAAAGGAACATCTTATTTACACACCAGCTCAACTAGCTGTCAAGCCAAAGTATCAAGGCGACGTTGAGATTGTGATAGACGAGAGAGGGGCCACACATGGCTGACCCTATATTTATCGCCGTCGCAGTGCTCACGGTTGGCACAGCTGTCATTTCGCTCGAAACACGCGAGCTGATTTATGGCGCGATCTCGCTTGCAATATCAATGCTCGGTATTGCAGGATTTTTCCTACTACTGGATGCTCCCTTCGTGGCAATGTTCCAGATAGCAGTGTATGTCGGCGCCGTTGCGGTACTAATAATATTCACTGTCATGCTTGTAAGAACGCAAGCTCTCTTTACTACAAAGGAGGACAGAAAGAGAAAGGGAGCTGGCATTGGTTTAATGCTAATTATCATGGCAAGTTTTGGAGCTCTTCTTCTGGCATCAGGGCTCAATGGGCAGTTTCCAGGTTTTAACAACTCACCTCCTGTTGACATTACAAAGATCGGAGAGCTGATGCTCACTTACTATGCTCCGGCTCTCATCATATTGGGTCTAACTCTCGCTGGATCTGTTATTGCCGCACTTGCACTCGCTCGCAGGGAGGATGTCGCGGTGGAGGAAACTAGAGAGGCTGCGGAGGGACAAAAAGAAAATGAGTGAACTGATCGATTTCCTCATTGTGTCGATGGTGCTTGTTGCCATTGGAATCTATGGGCTGGTCGTGAAACGAAACGCGATTAGGATGCTATTCTCGATAGAAATTATTGCGAACGCTGCAAACTTACTAGTTGTAGCCTTTTCAAGGGGTCTGCCAAATGCTCAGGGACAAGTACTTGCACTCTTTTCAATAGCCATAGCAGCTGCGGAAGTGGCAGTGGGTCTAGGGCTTGTTATCATAGCATACAGACTGTACAGAGAGATTGATGTTTCAGAATTAAGGAGCATGCGGGGCTAGGAGTCAGGCAAAGATGGCAGAGTCATATTACCTGTTGGCAGCGACCTTCATACCCCTTTTAGTAGCACCTATTGCATATTTCATTGGAAGAAAGGCAGGCGTCGGGCCAGCAACGTGGTTTTCTTTTGGAGCTTTAGCGATTTCTACCGGGCTATTGTTTATACCGGCTATCGGGATTTACAATGGTCAACATCCAGCATATTTTGAGAAATATGCATGGGGCCCGTTTGGCGATTTTGGACTAAGGCTTGACGGACTGAGCTTGCCCTTTGCACTAATTATTTACATCTTATGCACAGTGATTGCGCTCTATTCAAGGCCCTATATGGTACACAAGGTGATGGAAGATCTGCCAGGA
>JBQGBZ010000388.1:0-1406 GCA_052038215.1 Nitrososphaera sp. | reverse complement strand
CAAACAAGCGTTTGTCTACAAGCAGCACCCTTGTAAACGCAACTCTTAGTAGTCATCAGTGTAATCATAACAGTTAGAGTGATTGATGTGCGATGACGGTATACATTCTGCGAAAGATGCTCAGTCATCTTGCAGTTTTGTTATTTGTCAATACTGTTTACATCTCACTTCGTCGCATCGGCAAACCATCATCGCATGTAGACTATGATATTAAGCTAGTCAAACAATCGATGCAGGATGTTCTGATTTCTGCAACAGCAATAGGCCTATCCTTTGGGGCATTAGCTTTTTTGCTAGTGCTTGTGATACAATGGAACCAAAACGTTCTGGTAGTAATTGCGGCTTTTTTCATTTCTGTTGGCATGGCACGACAGATTGTTTCCGCAGCGCTAGACGCTGTAACAACAAATATGAATACCTTCTTGTCGTCTTGGGTATCAACTCTTCACTTGCTTGCAAAGGATAGACAGACTTCAGAATGGTGCTTAATAGAAGATCGCGTAGTGGCGGTATTCTTAGGGAAGAAGCTTGGGTATGA
This sequence comes from Nitrososphaera sp., assembly GCA_052038215.1. Classification (GTDB taxonomy): domain Archaea; phylum Thermoproteota; class Nitrososphaeria; order Nitrososphaerales; family Nitrososphaeraceae; genus Nitrososphaera. The sequence goes on along the minus strand of JBQGBZ010000388.1, from coordinate 868 downwards.
CTTGCCTGATGAACTTCAAGGGGTAAAACCAAACTCTCCGCAAGTGTACAAGTATTTGAATGAGCGAAAGTGGGAGTTAGAGTACCAACATGATATTACGAGTGAAGATCATAGCTTCCTTGCATTTGCACAGCACGCACTCAAACAAATGAGGGATATCATGAAGGTATACGATCAACTGGCAGAAGTTCAGGAAAGAACTGAAGCAGTTAACAATGTAATCCTAATAGCAATAGGAACGCTAATTTGGTTACTCTCATAGTCCTATGTACCATTTGCGTTACTTGAGTCCGTAGAATGGAATCAGCTGGAGATATAGAGTTAACGCAATAATTCTTTAAAGTCTCTTTTGTTGGGTTTCAATGCAGCTAAGTAACTCCCAACGGGTCTATTACTAAACTTAAGCAATACAAATAAGGTGCTAAGAGGAAATCGAAAATCCTCTACTGTCGCACTTCTACTATAAGATTTAGAGAAGGGTCTACTTCTTGTTGTTCTTCTTCTTCTTTTTTCTCCTCTTCACGCATCTTTAGATCCTGATGGTAGTTCTCCTTTTTGGATATGCTCTACGGTGGTATGCCTTTGCATGTCGCCGAGGTTTTCAAACTCTTTTCCGCAAACGGAACATTTCAAATTTGGACGACTACCGCTGGTCGAGTCGGATTTGGTTGAAGTCATATTATTCTTCTCTAGATTTCCTTGATGGTATCACTAATAAGAATTTGAGTAGAGGAATCCATAAAAGCTTAATGAACTATATTTTCATGATCTTGTCTTGACATTTGAAGAGATACCCAGAACTTGGAAACCTATTGTATCTAAGGCAAGCACTTTCCTTGAAAAAACTCAAGCGCATGCGTTGCAAGGT
>JBQGBZ010000387.1:0-1143 GCA_052038215.1 Nitrososphaera sp. | reverse complement strand
ACGTCATTTGTGCCAGCATACGTGTTAAAGCCGAGTTTTGTCTTGGAGTAATAATATGGTAGAGTAGAAACAAGGCCCAGCTCATATTTTTGCCTAAGCTGTTCAATGAACAGCAAGTGTTCAAGGCCATCAATGTAGGGGCTCTGATGCAGCTGCTCAAGCTTAAGCCTGTCCTCCAAGAACATCTGAAGTGCTCCACCACCAATTCCTTCGCGATTTTCTGCGAGTAGAATTGCCGTACCGCCTTCCTTGACATTGTGAATAGAATTCCAAAGCGAGTTGAGTGAACAGGTAAGCGTCGAGTGAGTGCTGGGTTCGCTACTTGCACTCATTATAGCGCAATTGACCGACTCAGTCTCGATGGTCGAGATTGACTGAAGCTGCGCAATCGCCTTGCAAAAAGCTTCATTGATACTCCCAGTGTGGATTCCAGCTACCTTGTCGCTGTTAGCCACAAGTTCAATGGATGTTACCCTTGTGCCCTCAAATGCAGAAGTTGCGATCCTAAGAGGACCTCCCTCAATGCCAGGTGCTGGTGTATTATCCTTTCTTGCTTTGAATGCTTCTGCCATCTTATCAGCAAGGAAGTTACGTAATAGTGTAGTCGGGGCACCTGCAAATCCAAACAACGGATCGTAAGCAACACTTGAAACAACTACCGTGCTTTGAAACTTAGTTAGTCGTTCACTAAGCGACTGATAATCAATGCGGTTGATCGGGATCGTTTCGTTGCCTGCCAAGTTGGCGCGCAGTGTACCTGCGATCTTGTGTGGAACATCGATTGCAAAACTCCGTCCTTTTGCGCGGAGTTCTTCTATAAGCATCATAATGATCTTGGCAGCTGCCTTTGAACCAGACAGTGCTAGAAAGAGTGTTTTATCCGTTAGCGGCACGTTAGATATTATCGCTGTTTTTACTTCTTGTTCCGGTAGCGCTTGGAATAAGGAGGAGATCTGATTTGACAGGTTTTCAAACCTGATGTCAAACACCACATCGGAAGTGCCGTATCTAAGCCAAATCTCCGGCATCGAGTTTCTGTTTCATGAAGGGTTAAAATAAATCCTTTCTTACATGTACGACATGCCAATACCACCAAAGGAGTTTATATTCGAATTTGCCTCATTTCTGCTCAAGAGCAATTCT
>JBQGBZ010000386.1:0-10583 GCA_052038215.1 Nitrososphaera sp. | reverse complement strand
AGTTGCCCCTAGTACGAGAGGAACAGGGCAGCGCAGCCTCTGGTTTATCAGCTGTCCGACAGGGCATGCTGAGCAGCTAAGCTGCTTAGGATAAGTCCTGAAAGCATCTAAGGACGAAGCCTTTCCCGAGAAAAGACAGCCATCCGCAAGGAAAAGGGCGGCCATAGAAGATGGCGTTGATGGGATGGAGGTGTAAGCATCAAGCTTCGGCGAGGTGTTCAGCCTGCCATTCCCAATAGCCCGATGCACTAGATCAAATTAGTCTATGCCATCACTCGTTGGTGGTTAGCCACAGACGTGAAGTGGCAACAGACACACCATCTTCAGCAGCTTCGGGAACACGTAAAGAACATTTCGTTATCGAACAAATGCCACAAGAAGCAAGCGAACCCTGTAGTCCTATCCACGACGGTTATCTATTATTTTTAATCCACTTTAATTAAAAATCTCTGTTAAAAAGTAATAACGAACCATTAAATCTGGGGATATGAATGCTTCAATCTGAATGTAATGCATAACTTTTGTATATCACACAAAGAGGATGTGGATGGTATCTGCTCTGCGGCGCTCATCAAGGCTACCTTTGATATATCAAAAGTGATACTAGTGGATTACGCCAACCTGATTTCAAGGCTGGAGAAGGTGGAGACAATGTTTGATAAGATCGACCAGTTATTCATATGTGATCTTGGTTTATCAAAAAAGAATGAGCAGAGATTCACGGACTTGCTTCAGAGCATGGTTTCCACAGGTACACAAGTTATCTATATAGATCATCATGATATCAGTAAAGAGACACTGCATGCTCTTAAGAAAGCAGATGTAACACTCATCCGTACGATTGAAGAGTGCACAAGCATGCAGGTTTATGCAAAGTATAGGAAAAAACTACCCGACAACGCAGCATTTTTTGCTGCAATGGGTGCCCTCACGGACTACATGGAAAACAAACCTCTTGCATCAAACATAGTTTCCAGATTTGATCGCCAATTCCTCATGCTTGAATCGACTGCACTATCATATATGATATCCTCGAGCCAACACGATGATCCTTTTCTTCTAAAGATAGTTGACACACTAGCCAAGATGAAATATCCTCATGACATCAAAGGTGGTTTTGAGATGGCGGAAAAATATGCAAAAAAGGTAGCAAATGCGGTCGAGTCAATAAAGGAGTCAGTTGTAATATTGGATAATCTTGCGTATGCTCCTAGTACTGTCGAGTTATCTTCGAGCATGGTAGTTAATTTTGTGCTTGGTTCTTCCGGCAAGCCTGCCGCCATTGTCTATAAGCTAAAGGATGATGTCAAGTCGTACGTCCTATCCATACGAGGGTCTGCCGACTGCAAGGTACACCTTGGCAGATTAACAAATGACATCGCATCAGATCTTGGGGGCAGCGGAGGTGGCCATGACCGAGCATGCGGGGGACTTATTCCAAAGGCCAATCTCCAAAAATTCATAGAGACTCTCAACATAAAGATATCTGATGATAAAGAGTATTCATGACATGACCAGTTCAAAGCCGCGCTAGCATATATCCCTGCTAATGTCGTAACTTGGCGGCGTATTCTCCAATACTTATCGCAGGAAATTATTCCATGAAAGCCTAAGTGGATGAAATATTCTCCTAGAATAGCACTTAGACCTCTACTACTAACTCTATTTCAACGGCACTATCGAGAGGCAAGCTACTCACACCCACCGCTGCTCTTGCATGTTTGCCTTTTTCGCCAAAGACACCTACAAGCAAATCTGAAGCACCGTTAATTACTTTGGGGTGGTCGATAAATGAAGGGTCGCAATTAATGAATCCAGTAATCTTAACAATCTGCTTGATCTTATCAAGGCTGCCGAGATATGACTTTAATTGCGCTAACGCATTTATTGTGCACAGGCGTGCAGCCTCTTGACCTATTGCTATAGAATCAACCTTACCTCTAAACTTGACTTGTTTGCCTTCAGTAGGGATCTGCCCAGCCACAAAGGCGAGATTGCTAGAAAGGACCACCGGCACATATGACCCGGCTGGCTCCGGTGGAACTGGAAGATTAATACCAAGTGAGGCAATCTTTTCTTCTATCATAGTCTTCAACGGTCTTCAATTGGTTAATTTACTTTGCTGTGAAATGTCGGCCCTTTTTTTGATAGGTTCATAACGGATTAGTCGCATGTGCTGTTCGAGTACAATAATAATCCTGTTGTCCAGAGGACAGTGACGAATAATGATGACTGCAAATCCGAAGACTGGATAGAGTTTCGGATTGATTTATAGAATGAAATCACCCCTCTTGCAAATAGACGATATATGTTCTAATGCTAATTGTTAACGATTTTGTAGCGCCTGTCCTCATTCCTACATAATTTGGTATTCTATCTCGTATTGTGAATTATGTTTGTATTTTGCTTAACTGCGTCTAATGAATTTATTTAATTTTCTTTATTTATATTTATTATAATTTGATACTGATGTAAGGCTAAGATGAAGTACGGTATTATTTCATGGTCTGTTATGAATCAGTTAGTAATCTTCTCTTTGGATGGATTAGCACATAGTGGAGGCAAAAGATTATAGAACTACTAGTTCACACGCAGGTGCATATCTATGCAGCAGGACTTTTTGAGAAATTACAAAAGGAAAACAAGAAAGTCAAGGCGCCTTTACTCCCGCGCTGTTAAAGTATTTCCAGGAGGCATAAATCACAATATTCGCTATTTTAAACCATATCCATTTTTTGTCAATGGCGCAAAGGCTCAGCAACTGCTTGATGTAGACGGTAACAAATATACGGATTACTGGATGGGTCATTGGGCGCTCATATTGGGTCACTCTCCTAGGGAGATTGTCAAGTCGGTAGCCGAGCAGGCTAAAAATGGAGTACTATATGGCACTGTCAATGCAGTAAGCATTGAGCTCGCAGAAACTATTCAGAAGCTAATGCCCAAGGCAGAGATGATGCGCTTTTGCAGCACTGGCTCAGAAGCGACGATGTTTGCGATAAGGATTGCTAGAGCAAGGACTGGGAGACGCATAGTTGCTAAGGCGATTGGCGGCTGGCACGGATTCAACACTACACTTTTGCAGACAGTCAACTATCCATTCGAGCAAGACGAAGGGCTGGGCCTAGTACAGGACGAAGGACAGTTTGTGGAATCGATACCATTTAACGATCTAGATGCATCGCTCAAGGTCCTTGAAACAGTCAAGGATGATCTAGCATGCATAATTATCGAACCAGTGCTCGGCGGAGCAGGCTGCATTCCTCCAGTCGATGGTTATCTCCAGGGTTTGCAGGAGTTTGCTAAGAAGAATGGTAGTCTTTTCATACTGGATGAAATTGTCACAGGCTTTAGGCTTTCTCTCTATGGATCTGCAAGGATCTATGGGCTAGAACCTGATCTGTTTACTCTTGGCAAGATAGCAGGGGGTGGAATGCCCATTGGAGTTTTATGCGGCGACAAAGACATACTGTCGCTTGCTGATCCTGTAGCAAGGGCAGATAAAGATACACACTGCGCAATAGGTGGCGGAACATTTTCAGCCAATCCAATGAGTATGACCGCAGGTATCATGACACTGGACTTTTTGAAAAGAAACAAACAACAAGTTTATAGGAAAATTGACAGGCTCGGGCTGATGGCAAGAAAGGGCCTAACAAAATTATTTGCCGATTCAGGAATCCCGTGTCAGGTAACAGGTGTAGGCTCAATTTTTTTGACACATTTCGGCAAGACTGCAGTTTTAAATGCAAGCGATGTTGCAAAATCCAATAGAGAACTTCAAAGGGAATACCATCTAGCCCTAATGGCGAACCATGGGATATTTATTCTGCCGACTAAGATGGCGGCAATATCCTTTGCCCATGAAAAAAGGGATATTGAGAAGTTACTAAATGCGACAGAGAAAATTATCACAAACACCAACCTATTCAAGCAATTTGCGTAACGAGACCTGCGTATTTTTTAACTGTTACTAGAAGTTGCACTAGATGCATTGAAGACTGCCAAAAAGACAGTCTCACGTCAAATCAAATTCTAGAAGCCACTTATTTATTTAACTAAATTATTTTTTGTCCGATGGTTGAATAATTATCAGCTGTTCTCGATCTATAACAAATCTCTGGGGCATTCTTTCAATGTTATTTAGATATTCAATAGAAATTAAAGAAACGCATTAATGTATATATGCTTAAAGCTCCATTAACGCTTCTTCAATACTCTTTTTGTCTTGAGCTGTCGGTACCTGTTCAAGGTACTTGGTTAGGTCCTCTTTGGCACCTCTATTATTCCCAATTTGCAATCTTGCTACGGCTCGGTTCTTGTATAAGGGCGCAAATCGAAAAGAATTGATGTCAATTGCCTTGCTATAATATGCTTCCGCAAGAGAATAATCTTTTTCCTTTAGATAGTAGTTGCCGAGACCGCGATAGGCAAGATATGATTTTGGGTTTAGCTTGAGTGCATTCTCGTAACAAACGATAGCCTTGTCAGAATTTGCTTCATTATAAGCTCCTCCGAGAAGAACCCATGCCTGCGAATTATCTGGATCGATCTCTGTTGCTGTTTGTAATCGTTCAATGGCTTCGTTAATCCTTCCATCCTGTCTAAATCCTTCAGCTTCAAAGCAGACCCTGTTGGATTTGGCAAACTTTAATTCCTGATTCTTTAGAAGATCCTTCATATCTGAAGGAAGCATGATAATAGCAGTCATGTCATCCTGTTCCCAATCCTGCTCAAACTTCTGCTCTGGTATCGCGCCGACTGTGTCGGGTTCTGGGATATACGTAAGGATCCTGCGCTCCTCGCTATTGTAGCCAGATACAATCATTGCATGCTGCACTGTTGCTTTTATTCCCGGTATGATGACAATAGGCGGTATGCCCTGATCGACTCGCTTTTTTAAATCGCTCATTGAGCTTTTGTAGATATAAGATTCAATACCATGCCTTTGTGCAAGTTCAATCCCGTGAATCATTGTCACACCTCTTTCATTTGCAGCACCAGAAGTAGGGGGAGATATATCTTCACCCCAGTATTTCAAGACAACATTCATTACAAGTGGTAAATCTGTACAGTCTTCATTCTTGCTAACAAGAGGCAAGCTAATGAAATGCTCCGGTTGGGATTCCAAGCTAATACTATCTCTGTCTTGCAAGCAAATAAAATTCTTCTCATATCTTTAAGAAATTCTTTACAAGTTCTAGGCCGTCATCTCCGCTCTTTTCGGGGTGAAATTGTGTACCGTACACGTTCTTGTTGTCGTTGCAGAATACTTCATGCTGGCAGTACCTAGAGCTTGCAAGCGACACAAAATTTGATGGAAGTTTAGCAATACAATATCCATGGCTCTCGTATACTAGGATCGAGTTCTTTTCTTGAGTCAGCGCATTTGTACTTAAGATAGAGACTTCTGTCATCCCTTGGATTTGAGCGGGCATTTTGCTTATTGAGCCTCCAAGAGTAAGTGCTATTATTTCGGCCCCATAGCAAATACCAAGTAGTGGTTTACCTTGACACTGGCAGTATCTTATGATCTTAGAATTTATCATGTTTATTTTCTTGTCGTGTTTTCGCCTCCCTGAGAGTATCACCCTTTCGCAAGTGGCGAGATCTTTATGGGAGACTTCGAGAAATCTCCTGTGAAAAAATCGCTCGTCTAGTCGGCAAAGGCAATCTAGTATATCGGTTGTAAAAGGTGATAGGTTGTCAACTACTAAAACTGTCAATCTCATTGTCCATCTGTGTTAAAGTATACATTAATTCTTTGCTTATTACGAAATTCCTCGATTAATGTGCAAATTTACCGGACGTATCCCTTCCAGCTAGATCAGTGGTTTATCTTGAATGCATTTAACCAGTGCTAATAATGATATTCGAACAAAGTAAAATCACAACAATACCACCATATACATTCAAGTTATCTTGAGTACGCTCAACTCTGCACCAGCGAACATTTGCCAACGGGTCTTTTATAGTCCTATTTTTGTATGGAGTCTTAGCTTCTTCGTGCGGTTGACTCCTTATGTCCATCTTTCTGTCCAACGTCTAGATGATAAATTTCCCAAAGATTAGAGCTATTGCGGTTGTAATGTTGGCTAAATCAATAGTCCCATTCGCAGATTGAAATATGGTATCAATGACAGTAGTCAAGATACAGACTTCAGGGTGGCTTTTAGCCACCTTTCCAAGCCTGTGTAGAGTGCGCAATCACCTCACTTTGAAGCGGAGAAAGGGTTGCAAGTAGTACTGTGACCTGCTAGACTGCGTTTTGGCCCGCAGTCAGTACTTATTATATTGTGAATGGTAAATATCGTGGTAGCAACTTTTTTGAGCTGCTATCTAGTTTGCTTCTGCTAGCCTTTTGCACATTAGATAAACGGCTGCGTAAGCGGGTATTTCGGCTGTCTCTTTTGAGATATTGAATGTATTCTTTTTTAACCTCAGCTTAACTGGAGTCTTAACTCTGATGTTTATCTTGCCATCAGCAAGGGGACATGCATCGACAAAGGGATCAAAAGAATTGAGATTGGTGCATTTTGTCTTTGAGAGGCCACTCTTGCTGTTGAGTGTTCCAGGCATCCTAAAGACCCTGTGAACGTCCGTCGTTACCTGGGGGTCTATCCTGACTCCCATGTCTTTTGCTAATTTTTCCAATTCAACCTTGAATGCGTCATAGCCGCCTAATTGATTGACAATATTCCTGAATTTGGTTGCTGCTGTCATGTCGATCTTCAGCTTCTCTGCAATCCTCCTTCTCCAGCCATATGCAAGCCCACTTTTAGGGAATTTTATAAAAAACAGGTCTTCCGTATTGGTCTTTCTTACTCCAAAACTCTCCAAAATAAGTCCAGTTCCAGATAGGTAGCTCACAAGGTCTGAGCGAGCTTGTGGATCTAGAGAAACATATCCATTGTCATTTATGTGTACATGAAAGCCATTGTTGCCGGAAAAGTAAATAGTAATTGCGCTGCGCTCCAGACCGATGTCAAATAGCAGATAGTCAATTAAACGTCTAGATTCTATTTTGGATCCGTCTATACACTTGCTACATGGAATGGATACATAATCCGCCTTGTTGGAATCGCAGGACGAGCAAGAGTATGCTCGTTGTTCTTCGTGTGTAGGAGGAGATGCAGCACTACATTGTATGCACACAGCATACGAATGATGTGGAACGCAAGGCATTCTCAGATCTTTTCCGTCAATATCAAAAATTAGGTCTGCCCCAAGCCAGCGCTTCTCCTGCATGGGTTGTCCTGTCGGAAATTCATAGTACGCATTTGAGCAATAAACATCAGAGGGGGCTTCTCTAACAAGTACAGCATCAAGCTCCTTCATACTCTTGAATGATAGATGTCTAAGCATGCCTGGTTGTCCGAATTGCATATAACCAAACTCACGCTGCTCTATCTTGCAAGGTTCCTCGAGGGACTTTGATTGATAGAAATAATATTCTCTGAACGCCTTCTTTAATGCTGAGATTGTCTTGGCTGCAGAGGTATCCTCTCTCACTTCTTCATCCTGCCAAACTGAATTGGATTTATCAGTTTATCGCATTGGGCAGTCGCAAAGCAAAGATTCTCATTTCTGATCTTATCGCATGAGGGAACAGAATATTTGGTATGACTTCCTTTCATCCCGGCCAAGTGCTCCACTTGGTATCTTGTTATTTTTTCATTAAAATCAGGAGCATTTTCAAACATAAAGACAATTTCATCTAACGGTTTGCCAACGGCTAACATATATGTGGCAAGCATTACACGTGCGGAATGGGGTAGGTTATCACCCTTATTCATCACTTCAAGTGCATGCTTGATGCACGGCGGGTACTCTCTTATGGCAGGTGAGAGTCGCCGTTCATAGCGTGATAGGAGTTTTTGCCGTAATTCGTCAGCTTTTAAATTTATGCTCTGAGGCAAAGAAGGGAGAGTCATCGCTCTGACTTTGTCATAAATGAGCACAGAAAGCTCATTCCTAATCAGTCTAACTGTCTCATCAGCATCAAGATAAACATAACCTTTATGCACAAGTCTGTTTATCAGTTTCCATTCCTGTTCATGAAAATGAGATGCTCTTGCCAGATAGTCTATAACCCTGACCTTGAAAAGACGCTGATCCTCTGATACAACTATCCTCAGTTTGAATAAATCTTCAAAGATTTTCATAATGAGGGAGCCTTTCTTATTTTCATTCTGTTTTCTTAGATCCTCTGTGAGGAACTTCTCTGCCCTTCTTGCTTCTGCTAGCGCAAATTTTCTCAGGATTTGATCCATTCCAATCGATTTGACGATTACAAGCGAGATAAGGAATGTAAGGATCTCAATTTCATATCTCTCTAACTTATCGAATATCTTCCCGTCGACCTCAGTTTGAACACGCTCCGCGGCTCGGTCTATGATATACTTCATATCAGGCCTTTCGAGCTCTTCCCAACCAAAACTCGACTCACGCAGGTAGTCGCCTGCTTCGTTCAAAAAAGGATATTTGGCTAAATCACTGCCGGCCATTTTTATAGAAGCCAAGTCCCCAATTATGATATATCTCTTCTACCATAAAAACTCCATTACAATAATCTTAAAGTAGCAAGAATTATCTTCTAATCAAAACCATGGGCGTAAGAGTGGGTTTTCATATTTCAATAGCTGGTGGAATATCAAATTCTGTAAATAATGCAAAAAAAATAGGCTGCACTGCGTTTCAGATATTTACTCGAAATCCTCGAGGTTGGGCAGTAAATCCAATATTGAGAAGCGAGGTCTTCTCGTTTAAAAACAAGCTCGCTGCAAGCGGGATCGAAAGGGCATCGGTATTTGTGCATATGCCATACCTGCCAAACCTCTCAGGACCGCCAGGCGAATTTTATCAAAGATCCGTAAAGTCCCTCAAAGAAGAGATGCAAAGATGCGAATTGCTTGGAATATCTTATCTCGTTATCCACCTTGGAAGTCATATGGGTAAGGGATCAAAGAGTGGGATTGACCAGCTTATAAGAGCCCTAAATACTGCCTGTGCACACAGTAAGTCTCCAAATGATGTTGTAATTTTATTGGAAAATAACGCAGGTTATAGGAATAATGTGGGTGGCAAGCTTGAAGAGCTGCGCCTCATCCTCGATAAACTCAACAACTCGGAACGGTTTGGCCTTTGTATCGATACTTGCCATCTTTTTGCATCAGGCTATGATCTACGTACGTATGAGAGTGTAAATAAGGTAATTGAAAAAATCGAGAATATCATCGGCCTTCAAGCATTGAAAGTCATCCACTTGAACGATTCAAAAGGTCCGCTAGGTTCAAACCTGGATCGGCATGAGCATATCGGTCTTGGATCTATCGGTCGAGGGGGAATGGCAGCTTTTATTAACCATGCCACTATTAGGGCACTGCCGATAATAATGGAGACACCAATAGATACACACAGAGGAGACGAGGAGAACCTCGAGATCGTTTTAGATATGATGAATAATTCCAAATGAAAAGCATGAATAGATAAATTACTTGTTAAGTCTATGAGATTCAACGTTAGTTGAGCCTTCATAGTAAGTTACGATTAGTGGATCGTCGAGGTTATAAGGACAACCCTGAATGCTCTTTGGTTGACCATCTGGAGTTTCTATTACACATACGTCTCCCTGTTTTATTAACACATTGACCTCTTCAGTTACAGTCTGTCGGAATAGGATCTCACCAAGAGGGAATCCCTGTATCATCTGTATAAGCATGAATGCTCCAAAGAATGCAAGACCAAACAATATAGCCAGCTTTTTAGTTGAAATCCTCGCAAACTCTGATGAGTCGGACTCATAGGCCATATATGCTACTCTGCTGGATTATTTCTAAAAAACTTATGGGAGTCATCGAGAAGTCTTAGCAGCTTTCTCAATCGCTTCTTCCTGTTCATACCATTCATCAAAGTAGGCCATTAGTAGATGAGCTGCTAATTCTTCCTTTGTGTGATCAGCCTTCAGGTGAACTGCCAAATATTCGGGCGCAAAGAATAGGTTGCAGATATAGCAGAACGGATTTCGTTCGTGCTTTTTTAACAAGTTCCAGTAAGAAACTAAGTAACCGCATATATAAGAGCTCAGTTGTGAGGATCCTAATAAATAGACAGAAGGAACTACCCTATTGCTTAAATCATAACGGTTCATTTCATATAATCTAGCCCTAGCTGGTTCCTTGAAGTTTCAAACTGCAGGTGGATAAATTTGATCTGAAACTATCTCAGGATAGGATCGTATCGAATTGCCTCCTAAACTTTCAACAACAACTTTGTGTTGGTATTATTGCATCATCTAAAATGCCATGTATATTGTTAGAATTTAATATGTTAGTCTATGGATGATAACCATTATGTCTTGATTCGCAAGAATAATTAGCAAAAAAACTCAAGTCAGTAGGGATTCCTTTACAGACTCTCTATAATGTCATGGCAAAAACCGCTGAGATTCGAGAATCCTCAATATAGGTCTCTGTGTCCACGTTTGGATATGGAACATAAAACAAATTATAAGGAGGTAGACAGGAAAGTCTCACTACGCATATGGTTTTTGGCAGGGACATACGGCTTGCTAGGATATTGAA
>JBQGBZ010000385.1:0-5829 GCA_052038215.1 Nitrososphaera sp. | reverse complement strand
CTATTTCAAATAAGACATTTGACTTTTCAAAAACTACAATCCAACAGCTAATTGAAAATGGATATGAAGAGACTAAAGAACAGTTGAATTAGTACTTGTCATGGAATAAGAGAAGGATGCCTAGTGCGTAGTAATTCTCAGAATGAATTTTTGTCTTCTCAGACTGAAATCATGGCTTCACTGAAGTGATTTTTTAATTTAGGTGCGCCTGTCGGGATTAGATTCACTCAATAATATCATGTTCAAGGTCCTGTACTGAGAGAGAATGAGGAGGGTTATACCATCACTGTCTCGATAACTAACGTAGACAACACTGTACAGCCCCAGCTGCCGTCTGGTGACTTCATACTGTCCTCTGCCAACTCTATTGGCAACTCCTTGAGGTCTGTTGAACCTGTTGCTGGAGCTGAATAAGTAAGGAGCGGCAGGTGTATATACATACTCTGCCCTTACAAAGCATATGATGACAACATAACAACACAGGTAACGCCGCATCTGCAATATATATTGGACTAAGCTTTTAGTAATGAAGAATAATATTCAGTCGATAGATATGTGAGTTAGCATTTTCTTGAAATTAATGTGGTCCAAAGGTTTCCTAGGCTAAACAAGGAAGGTAAACGTGGAGTTATCTGGTTCCGTGACCTTGGCTCATTTTTCAGTTTTGGGAAAATTGAGGAGCTGGCGGAGTAAAACTATGGTGTCCGCAGATAAACCCTGATAATCTAAAATGTCAAGAAGCAGTTAGGGTTATCTTATCTACGGCTCTTACTTCTAGGCCTTTATCGGAATGTGCAGAGCAATCAGTAAACTTGATCTTGTCTAAATGCCACTCTACCGTGCATCCACATTCAAAGACCCTCTTTTCATTACAATCGTTATCTATGTACTATCACCTCCTGTTTTTGTTGTTGTTTTTTCTTCACTTGAAAATTCTCACCTACTATATCATCATTGGAGTGTGCCGTTAGTAATGGATATCATGATGGTAGAAGAATAACTCATTCCTCTTTTTCTGCATCTACTTCAAGTTCTTTGACTTCAAGTCCTTGTTCTTTTATGGAATTAATTACTGCAGATACTTTTTGCATTGATGGTGCTATATCGCTTGATCCTGTACTGATTTCAAGCTCAACTTCTTTTGCTTTTAGTCCCTGTTGGTTCATAGAATCAAGTACTGAAGAGATTTTTTGTGGAAATTGTGTTGCACCACCGCCATCTGATCCGATATCCATCTCGATACTGAATTCGCGTGCATCAAGTCCCTGCTGTTGTACAGCATTTAATATTGGAGATAGTTTCTGCGACAGCTGTGACGCATTGCTCGATTCTGTCTTGAACTCAATTTCTATTTTCATATTAACATCAGTTTGTCAATTATGTGATATAATGATTGTACCAATGATATACGTTAAATATATAGAAATTCAAACATACTAGCTCGTGTACTATCTTCCAGCTCACACGCAATGAGAACGATCCTGCACTTGCAACCGATCGCGGAAGATCAAACAATATCATAAAAATCCTTAGTCTAACAAAAATTGGATCCATTTTTTGAACATTATTTTATTTTTAGAGGGCCCAGAGGGGCTTGACAAAAAACCCTCAAACTTTGGAATCAAGGGACGAGTCCAGGGAATAATCGTTATGGTGTTACTTTATCATCCCTTTGTACCTTAATTGTTATCGATATGGTGCATTGAAACTATACCCGTTGTTCATAGCAGAAAAAGAAATCAACCTAGGTGAGATGGAACCCTGTAGGTGAAACAGCGCAAGCGCAGAAAGAAATATAGAGTCGGCGGGTTTTTGTGAAACTCGAGTACTTAAAATAACAGCTACACAAAACACACACACAATTGACGGAATTATTAGAAGGGACAGGGTAAAGAATTGAGAAAAAGCTACTGAATATTTGCCGCTCTTGCTAAATTTAGTAAGGACATTCTTAGGCATGTTAGCAAAATCAACATATAGTATTCTCTAGAAAAAATCGTGACAGCGTTGAGAATTTTTTCATGCATTTACATTGGGTTCCTGTTAACTTACCGTCGGCCCATATTGAGACGGCTTAAAGCAGAGCCGACGAGTAGTTATCAGTAACTGTTGCTCTTCTTCTTCTTCTTAAAAGCATCAACGCAAATCCAAGGGAGACAGCAGACAGCAGTATTGCTGTAAGGAATACTAGATTATATGATCCAGGTGATGGGTATGACCCTCCAACTCCTTCAACTGTCTCTTGATTCCCCATATACACTCCTGCCAATGCCGGTCCCGTCGCCATTCCTATAAACAACAATAGAGCGCCAACTCCTACTGATATGCCTGTGAACTCTTTTGGCGATCCCGACACGACCATGTTCCATGTTGCAGTCATTGTAAGCGATAGACCGGAGGCAATTACTGCTAGGTTTACAGATACTGTAAACTCTGACGAATGGAACGTCAGCAATCCAAGTGCACCGATCAGGCTGATTATTGCACCAATGATAGTCGGCTTGATGCTTCCTATCCTATTTATGATAAATGGAGTGATACTTGAAAATATCAAGAACATTATCACGAAAGGTAGCTGAACGTTTGCAGCATCTACTGAATCTCCACCAAATCCTAGCGGTATCGGGCTTCTAACTAGCTGTACTATGGTTGGATATATCATGAACATTGTAACCCCGGTGGCTACCAGCAAGATATATGATGGTAGAAGGATCTTGTGTCTTAGCAACCTTAAGTCAAGGAATGGCTGTACGATCCTTCTCTCTAGGAGAACAAAGATACACAATGAAATTGCAGATGCTACAAACGCTGCGACGATCTGTAGGAGATTTTCAGAGCTCACGCCTGTCTGTATAAGTGTCAGTGCTATGAGAAATGAGGTTATAGTAGCTGAAAGAGCTAGGACGCCTTTGATGTCTATCGAAAATGATGATACTTGCTTTTTATTGTACGCAGTTGTTTCTGGAGCCTTAGGAATAATAATCGATTGATTCTGCTGTCTATTGTTGTCTTCTTTTACGAACTTGGCGATCATAAACGTCACTAAGGCTGAAAATGGAACTATAGCCAAGAAAGTCGCATGCCATCCAAAGTTTTGAATAATGCTAGCACCTGCCAAGAGGCCGACTACCGAACCAGCGGAATATGCAGATCCAAACACTCCTACAGCTATTGCTAGCTTGGCTGGAGGAAAAGTGTCTCTAAGGAGACTGAAAGCTGCAGGGACTGCTGCTAAACCGACGCCTTGAATTATCCTAGTTGCGAGCAGAAATGATATGTTATCTGCAAATCCTCCCGCAGTGAGTCCAGCTATGTATATTGTAAGTAATATAAGCAGTATTTTCTTCTTCCCGTAAAGATCAGACAGCCTACCTGAGACAGGAGTCATTACAGCAGCTACAATTAGGTATGCGCTGAATATCCATGCGGCCGTTCCATAGGGTATGTTAAAGTCCCGTATGATCTCTGGAATAGCAGGTAAGAGCATGGTCTCTGAGAAAAAGACCGTCAGAAGAGTGCTGCTAAGTATCGCTAGAGTTAACCATGCCTGACGGCTAACAGTAATTGCTGTCTTGTTTTCAACTCCCATGTTGCTCCCTTTTGCTTGCTGTAATCTCTCCTTATTGTTGTTGTTGTTGTTGTTGTTGTGGCGCAACAATAACTCGTTCTTATCTTTGTCTTTTCTTTGGTTTTGGTCTTCCAGTTTCAACTCACCAATTATCACTAAGTAACGAAAGGTAAGTATATAAATTGGTAAGTAACGATATTGAAAGTAGGTGAGCTTTCGGTTACTTGCTGAAACAGGAAAGGATTGAATGGATGGAACACAACATGAAGGAGTGTCCAATCAATTACACCTTCATGCTCGTGGGCAAGATATTCACAATGCTGATAATAAGAAACATGATTCATCGTGACCACAAGAGGTTCAATCAGTTGCTGGAAATTGAAGATATCAACGCGAAAGTGCTCTCTGCTAGACTGAAGGAAATGGAAGAGGATGGGTTGATAGAGAGGAAGATCTATCCTGACAAACCCGTCAGAATTGAATATACTATTACTGAAAAGGGCAGGGCACTTGCTCCAATACTTGATCAGCTGTCTGCATTCTCTATGAGGTATTGTGCAAAAGATATATTCAAGGATGGAAAAGCGAGAAAGCCCGAAGAAGTATACGAATATGATTATACCAAAAAAGACACATGAGTCATTTCTGACCAGAGATATCGGAGATATTCTCCAATGGTGTTGGTTATCCTCTATGTAAAAAAGTGAATCTTTGGTTTTTGTCTTTTAGGATTTACATAGGTGAATTTGACAGCAAGAAGCCGTCTATAATCTTAAATTCACTATTGGAGATAGTTGTAGGTATTAGAGAAGCATTATGAACAAGGCAATGAAAAACGCACAACTTGCAGCCACAATGGAAGGAGATACCCGTTGGGCATCTGTCATCGCCCGTGATTCTGAAGCGGACGGCATATTCTATTATTCTGTAAAAACTACCGGTATCTACTGCCGTCCTTCATGTGCTGCACGCCGGGCACGGCCAGAGAATGTAAGCTTCCACATGACGCCTGAAGACGCTGAGAAAGCCGGCTTTCGTCCATGTAAACGTTGCAAGCCTAATCAGCCCTCGCTGGTCGAACAGTACACCGCTATAGTCACGAAAGCCTGCAGGCTTATTGAGGAATCTGAGAAAACGCCGAGCCTTGTCAGGCTTGCAAGCCAAGTGGGAATGAGCATGTTTCATTTTCATCGCATGTTCAAGACTGTTACAGGACTTACACCAAGAGAATACGCAATGGCACACATGGGAATGCTCATTCGGAACAAACTAGATAATAGTGAAACAGTGACTGAAGCCATTTACGATACAGGATACAGATCGAATGGACGATTTTATGAACTATCCGATGAGGTATTGGGCATGACGCCCTCTAATTACCGAGCTGGCGGTGCAGGTACAGAGATACTTTTTGCGGTAGGAGAGTGCTCTCTTGGGTCGATCCTCGTCGCTCAAAGCGAACGTGGCATTTGTGCTATTCTCTTGGGCGATGAACCTGACGAATTGGCACGTGATCTGCAGAACCGGTTCCCACACGCCAATATTATCGGCGGTGATGTAGAGTTTGAACAACTTGTTTCAAAAGTTGTTGGATTTATTGAGGCACCAGCCATCGGACTTGATCTGCCACTTGATATTCGCGGCACGGCGTTTCAACAACGTGTATGGCAAGCCCTGCGTGAAATCCCCTCCGGATGTACTACAAGTTACACCGAAATTGCAAACCGTATTGGCTACCCTAATCGAGTCAGAAGCGTGGCCAGGGCCTGTGCAGCAAATGCCCTTGCAGTGGCAATACCTTGCCACCGTGTAGTGAAAAAGGACGGCTCATTGTCAGGTTATCGCTGGGGCGTGGAACGCAAGCGTGCATTATTGAATAGAGAGGCGCAAAAACATGAGTACACACGCTGAAAGAACATCATCAAGTATTACCTCGGGTGGTAAAGACATTGTCGAACGAATAAAAGATCTCGATTGGGAAAGCATTCTACATGACCTTGACGTCCAAGGCAATGCAATAATCGAACGCCTTATTACTTCTGCTGAGTGCGACACATTGGCGCAGCTATATCCAAAAGACCGTATATTCCGCAGCCTAGTGTTGATGGCGCAGCATGGATTTGGGCGTGGAGAGTACAAGTATTTCAGTTATCCACTTCCCGATATGGTTAATGACCTCCGGACAAGCATCTACTCCCACCTTGTACCAATAGCCAATCGCTGGAACTCTGCAATGGGCATAGACATTCTCTACCCTGAGA
>JBQGBZ010000384.1:0-12890 GCA_052038215.1 Nitrososphaera sp. | reverse complement strand
TGCAAGGGGTCAACAGCAGGTACTGCAAGAGTCTGTACCAACACCCGCCGTTGCTATAGAATCGGCTGATAAACAATAGGTTTATGAGAATATGAACAAAGCAATCTGCTGCAGGTTAAGAAGATCCCGCGTATGATGAGGTGTAGAAGATCTGTCAAATATGCAAAATTTTCTATGAATCCGCGCAGTAGCTGGCATATAAGAGAAGAGCGAAGAGAGAAGAAGGGGTGTCCTGTAATAAAATATGACAAAAATTATACCCCTATTTATATAACTCCCAGTTTTTTCAAATGAGATTCAGATAAGTAATTAAAGGCAGACATTCGAATATTTTTTGTGGTAAGAAAACCGGTCAGAGAACATACTGATGCACATATGACTACAAGAGTGCTAGTCCGAGATATAATGAATAGCCCGGTTGTTTCTGCATCTCCCGACAACACGATCTATGAAATTGCAAAGAAGATGAAGGATGGAAATATTGGAAGCATAATCATTATAGTGAATGAGAAACCCGTTGGCATCGTTACAGATTGGGACATTGTTTCTAAGGCCATAGTCAATGATACCAAGCCAAGCCAAATAAAGGCAAAGGAAGTAATGAAAGAGCTCTATACTATAGAAAGTGAGGAGAGCATTACAGAAGCTGCTCGCCTACTCCGGAAACATAATATCAAGCGTCTTGGCGTTGTCTATAAGAACAGACTTGTTGGTATTATTTCTTCTTCTGATGTCATCGCTGTAACTCCTGATCTTGTAGAAATAGTATCTGAAAAAGCTACCATCATCAGAGGTGAGCTTGGCATAGCTCGATCTGCTAGCAATATATCCGGCTTTTGTGATCAATGTGGGGAGTGGTCAGACCTATTACAGTATGTTGAGGATACATTTATCTGCGAAGTGTGTAGGGGCGAATCATCTGGTGCTGAGGGAGCGTAGTAGTATATCTTTCCTTGCCGATGCGATGCTGGGAAACATCGCCCGCAAGCTCCGCATTTTTGGCTTTGATACAATATATCTTGCACACGCTCGTGACGACGAAATCTTAAAGACAGGAATTGAACAGGACAGAGTGATCTTGACTGCAGACAGGGAGTTGTTCAAGCGAGTAGTCAAGGTTGGCGCGCGAGGTGTGCTGGTAAGTGGTGGCGCAAGCGAGCTTGAGGACTTGATACACATACTGACTAAGAATGGAATAACATCCGTCGGTACTAGTGGCATTGGCTCTCGCTGCTCCATATGTAACGGGCCACTGGAGGAAAGGACAACAGATCAGGTCAAAAATGATCATGGTAGCAATGATCATGCTGTTATTGATGTACCTGACAAGGTTATATCATATCATAAACAATTTTTCGAATGTACAGAATGCGGCAAGATATACTGGGAAGGAGGTCATCTCAAGGGCATCAGATCTCTTGCCCAAATCCTAGACGCCAAGCTTGTTAGCGGAACTTGCAACACAACTATCGCTTCATGTTAGATATATGTAGTTCTGCGTCAAAAGGTTAAAATTCCTTGAGAAGACGGAACAGTTCAGATGAGCTCAAGTTCTGCTTTAGAACGTATGATTGACAAGGTTTTAGTTCAAAAGGAAGCTGAATTGATTTCTCAGATAGATTCTGCTTACCAAGAGTCACTTGACAACCTTGAATCTTCTCGGAGCAAGCTGGAAGCTGAACGCACAAGGATAGTCGAGGCTGCTAGAAAGCAAGCTGATAACCTTAAGCGTCAGATTATCGGATCAGCAAGACTTGCATCACGCAACCAAGAGCTTTTGACAATTGAGAATGCCGTAAACAAAGCCTTTGAAGAGGCCAAGAAAAAGCTACAGGCCTCAAATGGTACAGATAGCTACAAGGATCTGTTAAAGCAGATGGTTGAAGAAAGCATTTCGGCTGTCGGAGGGTCTAATAACACCGTCATCATAGAGAGCAACAAAAATGATGCTGAAATTGTAAGGAAAGCAGTGTCCGAATTGCGAGACACCGGTAAGATGCAACAGCAGAAGGCAGAAGTGTCTGATCAGCACGTTGATGTGCTCGGAGGTATAAGAATAAAATCCTCTGATGGCACTATGACATACGATAATACTCTTGACTCCCGTATCGAACGACTCAAACCTTTAATAAGGAAAAACATTGCCCAGATGCTAAGAGGAGTGCAATAAAAAGATTGGTAGCAAAAGGTAGGATTGTTTGGGTCAGTGGACCAGCAGTTAGAGCAGATGGCATGTCAACAGCAAAAATGTATGAAACTGTTGAGGTTGGTGAATCAAAGCTCATCGGCGAAGTAATCAGATTAACTGGCGACATTGCGTTTATTCAAGTATACGAGTCAACATCGGGCTTGAAGCCTGGCGAGCCTGTTACAGGCACTGGCCAGCCGCTTTCGGTGCTCCTCGGGCCCGGAATCATTGGCAGGATCTACGATGGTATCCAACGGCCATTGGACGAGATTGCAGCCAAATCAGGGGCCTATATTGGCAGAGGTGTAATAACAAGCCCTGTAGATATGAAGAAGACGTATACCTTCAAACCCCGCGTGAAAAAAGACGATCAGGTAGGTCCAGGATCGATATTGGGAACGGTAGAGGAAACACCTCTTTTGACTCATAGCATCTTAGTTCCACCAAATCATCCAGGTGGTAAGATAACCGATATTGCAGGCGAGGGTGACTATGACCTAGAACACATAATTGCAACCACTGAAAAAAGTGGTAGCGAAAAAGTTCAGCTTAAAATGTATCATAAGTGGCCGGTAAGAAAACCGAGGCCATATTCCGAACGGTATGACCCCACGGTCCCACTTGTAACAGGTCAACGAGTCATTGACACTTACTTTCCAATTGCCAAAGGTGGGACGGGCGCAATTCCCGGGGGTTTTGGCACAGGCAAGACTGTAACATTGCACCAAATCGCCAAATGGGCAGATTCTAAGGTAGTCGTATACATAGGCTGTGGTGAACGCGGTAATGAAATGACAGAAGTGCTTGTCGAGTTCCCTCACCTTATCGACCCTCGATCTAACAGGCCGCTAATGGAAAGGACTGTGCTTGTAGCTAACACAAGTAATATGCCCGTTGCTGCAAGGGAAGCCTCGATCTATACAGGCGTGACAATGGCAGAGTATTATCGTGACATGGGTTATGACGTGGTGCTTGTAGCTGACTCAACGAGTAGATGGGCAGAGGCACTCCGTGAGATGTCTGGACGTCTTGAAGAAATGCCTGCAGAGGAGGGTTACCCGTCATATCTGGCTTCAAGGCTTGCAGAATTTTATGAAAGAGCGGGCAGGGTAAGGGCGCTTGGCTCACCTGAAAGGGCTGGGTCTGTCACTATAGTAGGTGCAGTTTCACCATCAGGAGCAGATTTTACCGAGCCAGTGACAACACATACCATTCGTTTCATCAAGACCTTCTGGGCGCTTGATACAAGGCTTGCGTATTCAAGGCACTATCCGTCGATTAATTGGATGCAATCGTATTCAGGGTATCTTGAAGATGTAAGCAAATGGTGGAAAGAGAACGTGACGGGCGAATGGTACGATCTCAGAGCAGAGTCCTACCATGTGCTTCAGAGAGAAGACACACTCAAAGAAATTGTCAGGTTGCTCGGCCCCGAGGCACTCCCCGACGAAGAGAAGCTGGTGCTTGAGGTTGCGCGTATGGTCAAGATCGGCATTTTACAGCAGAACTCTTTTGACAAGGTAGACACGTACTGCAGCCCTCAAAAGCAAGTCAAGATGGTAAGCTTGATGGTCAAGTTTTACAAAGAGGCTCAGAAGGCACTGAAGGCAGGCATCCCACTTGCAGATATCAGGGCAATGCCGATAATCCCAGCATTGCTCAAATCAAAATTTGAGATACCTGAAGATCAGCTTAACAAATTTGACGATCTAGACAGACAGATAAACGAACAGTTTCACAAGGCCGCAACCGCCGGAGGAGAGGGTGCAACAGCAATGACTGAGAAGAAAGAGGCGGAGGTAGTTGCCTAAGATGACATCTACATCTTATGGAGTAGAATACACAAAGGTAGCCGAACTCAAGGGACCACTGATGATAATTGATGGTGTCGACAAGGTATCATTCGATGAGTTGGTCGAAATCGAGACAGTAGATGGCGAACACCGGCTTGGCAGGGTACTAGAAGTGGGATTTGGTAAGGCTATAGTTCAGGTATTTGAGGGAACTACGGGTCTTACAATTACAGGCACAAAAGCGAAATTTATTGGCAAAACCATGGAAATGCCTGTTTCACAGGAGCTTCTGGGAAGAGTATTTGACGGTCTTGGAAAGCCAAACGATGGTCTCCCTGATCCAATTGCAGACAGGTTCCTCGATGTCAATGGTGAACCTATGAATCCCGAAAGAAGAGAGTATCCTACCTCATTTATCCAGACAGGCGTATCAGTCATTGACGGTATGCTTACGCTTGTAAGAGGCCAAAAGCTTCCAATATTTTCGGGCTCTGGTATGGCACATAATATTCTAGCAGCTCAAATTGCACGTCAGGCGTCAGTCGTTGGCACAAAAGAAGACTTTGCCGTTGTTTTTGCAGCTATTGGCGTACAGTACTCTGAAGCCCAGTATTTCAAGCGTAGTCTTGAAGAGTCAGGTGCACTGAGGCGGTCTGTTCTATTCCTCAACTTAGCAGATGACCCTGCAATTGAAAGAATCATCACTCCAAGGGTGGCGTTGACTGTGGCAGAATACCTTGCATTTGACCTAGGCATGCATGTATTGGCAATACTAACGGATATGACCAACTATGCAGAAGCGCTTCGAGAAATCAGCGCAGCTAGGGAGGAAGTTCCAGGGAGAAAGGGTTATCCTGGTTACCTCTATACAGACCTTGCAAACAATTACGAGCGTGCAGGAAGGATCAAGGGCAAGAATGGAAGTGTAACGCAAGTACCTATCCTTTCTATGCCAGCTGACGACATTACGCATCCAATCCCTGACTTGACTGGATACATCACTGAGGGACAAATTGTGCTTGGCCGCGATCTGTTCAGAAAGGGCATTTACCCTCCAGTAAACGTGCTGATGTCGCTCTCAAGGCTCATGAAGGATGGAGTGGGCGAAGGAAAGACTAGGTCTGATCATATGGAGGTTGGCAACCAGCTCTATGACGCTTATTCAAGGGCACAAGAGGTCAGAGCACTTGCTGAGATTGTGGGCAGGGCAGGTCTTACTGGCGTAGACTTGAAGTATCTCGATGCTGGCGATAAGTTTGAGCAACATTTCCTAAAACAAGCACCTGATGAGAACAGGACACTTGAAGAAACACTCGCAAGAGCGTGGGATGTACTCTCAGATCTACCAGAAGGCGAGTTGACCAAGATTAAAGAAAAGCATGTCAGGCAATACTACAAAGGGTGAGGAGTAGAGAGAAGAAACATGTCCTTTGGAAGTAGAGTTACCGCGACAAAGATTGAGCTTATCAAGATAAGACGCTCGATGCAGGTAGCCAAAATGGTGCACAAGATTCTAGATGACAAGCGAGAAGTCCTGTTAAAAAAGATAGATGAAATGATAGAAGAAGCAAACAAGGCAAGAGAAGACATATGGACACCCTTAGGGGAGATCTACTCCTCAGTCTACCAGGCTTACATAACGCTTGGTACCACTATTCTTGAATCGATATCTGATTCGACACCAAGTGTGATGGAAGTTGACGTGAACGTAAGACGTATAGTTGATGTAAAGATCCCTACACTCCAGGTCAAGACAAGAGAGGGAGGTCAGTTACTTTCCTATGGCTTTCTGGAGACAAACGCGTCAGTCGACAAGGCGGCCAAGCTCATCAAGAACATGCTGCCAGGAATCTGCAAGGCAGCAGAATATGAAAATGCTATATTCAGCCTTGCAAAGGAGTTGGAGCGCACACAAAAGCTGATCAACGCACTTGAATATGTTATCATACCCCAGTATCAAAATGCTATATACTTCATCAAGGCAACCCTTGAGGAGCGCGAGCGTGAAGAATTTGTGAGGCTTAAGAAGGTTAAAGTCGTGCTCGATAAGAAGAAGATTAATGCTGAAACGGAGGTTAGCAATACTACTAAGACAGAGGTTAGCGCACAGACATGACTACTACTAATACTACTACTGCAGACACAATTTCTAATTATTATGAGAGGGCCAAGGTCCAACTCAAGACTGATCGAGATTCCATCGTACAAAAGATCAAGGACGACATCGGCACAGCTAAGCGTAAGGCAAATTCAAAGGCATAATTTTTTCTTTATTTTTTGCTCTAGTCTCTACTTTCTCGTGTGCAGTTACTGTTAAATATGGCTTCAAATGTTCGAGCTCTGATAGATATGCAACTAAAGAAGGGAATAGCCCTTTTACCAATTATCGCGGCACTTGCATTTGCAGCCTTCATGATGACGGGTCCAGCGTTCGCACAAGAAGAGGGAGGCGGCGGCGCTGCAGCTGAGTCAAACGCGTTTAAGTTTATTGCAGCAGGTATTGCCTTTGGGCTGGCTGCACTTGGCGCAGGATTTGGTCTTGGCTTCGTAGGCGCAGCAGGTTTGGCAGCAATCAGTGAAAACCCCAAGATGCAGTCAAGCGTCTTCATTATCGTAGGTATGGTTGAGTCAATTGCCATCTATGGTATAGTCATGATGTTCATCATCTTGGGCCAGTAATAAAGAGGCACTTGCGCTTTATGGTCCGTAACGATGACACCCTTTTTTTGTTTTTGATTTTTTGTTATTTTATCTACAGATCATAGTGTCAGAGAGGAAACGATTTTAAAGAGATTGAAATCACATAAGCTGGTAATATGGGACTAGCCAAGCTGATGAAGGCTACGATTATCCTACCACGGATCGAGACACAGGACGCCGTAAGTAGGCTGGCTGACCTTGAATGGTTCCACCCACTCCAAAATCCTTCTGAACATATTAATCCATATTATGATGACCTTCTGACCAAAGCTCAGAGGTTGTACCAAGATATTGACGAAGTAGTCAAAATGCTCGGCATACCGCAGGAGACGGGTGTGATGGCAACAATGTTCAAGGGAGCCCCAAAAGGCAAATACGATTATTCAGCAGATGATATACAGGACTTTATCGCCGACCTGGAGGATCGAAGCAAACAAATACTTGAAGGTCCAAAGAAATTGCTTGAAGAGCGCAGCAAAATAGAGAGGCAGCTTGAAGAATACAGGAATATTGAGGCTGTAATTGGAATGGCTTCGACATTGAATCTTAACCTCGATGCATTTCGCAAATTGCGTGACTTTTTTGCAGGCTTGTTTGTTATTGATTCAAAAGATGAGTCCGAGATCCGGAAGAGCCTTGAAGACTTGGCCATTTATTCTACTAAGCTAAACGAGAATAAGACGTCTCTTACAGTTATTGGCTCTTCAGAAGATTCTGAGCGTGTACTCAAGGTCCTTAGGAGCTTTGGCGTTAACCCCATTCAGATTCCGACAAATATGCCTCAGAACCCAAGTGAAGCGTATTCTCTTGCAAAGGCTAAGGTGAAGGAGCTAGAAACTAGAAGTGAACAGCTTGATAAGGAGCTTAAAAAGATCAAACAGTCTATGCTAACAAAACTGCTGTCATTGCAGGAAGCTACAAGAGTTGCAAAGGATGCCTTGGAAATAACAAGGAAGCCTGGAGGTACCAAGAACTTTGCTGTTATTGAAGGTTATATCCCACATGAGATGGAGCCTAAATTCAAAAAGCTTACGTCTAACTATGTTTCCATAATTGAAGATGTCAACCATATAGTAGACAATAATAATAATAGTCACCATGGCGAGCGAGACAAACAAGAGCCAATACCGACGCTTATCACCAACAAGAAATATATTCAGAATTTCCGAGTTATCACAGAAACCCAGGGACTTCCAAGATATGGGGAGATTGACCCAACTCCGATCATAGCTTTTGTATGGCCTACATTCTATGGCTTGATGTTTGCGGATCTCGGTCATGGTCTTTTGCTGTTTGGTCTTGGCATGCTCTTTCGATATAGGGGAAACGGTAGACTTAGGGTGTGGGGAACTCTCATTGCAGCAAGTGGCCTTGCAGCAGCTATTGGCGGCTTGGCCACAGGAGAGGCGTTTGGGTTCCATTTCGAAGAGATAGCGGTTCTAGCCCCACTAAAAGAGATACCTGTATTGGGCAACATTATTGGCTTGCTGAGTGTGTCTGAGTTAACATTTGAACAGGTACTCAAGATACTGGAGGTATCAGTAGCCATTGGCGTCGTTCACTTGCTCATGGCATTTTTCCTCAGGCTTAGAATAGACCTAAAGGAGGGGAGCAAGCTGATGGTCTACACTCACGACATTCCTGCAATAATAATGTATTTAGCTGTTGTATCACTAATACTTGCTGCAATTGGTGCCCAGTATGACATTATTGGTATGTTCTTATCTTGGGATCACAATGAGCCAGTGCCTTGGCTGACCGTCCTCTTTGGTGATTGGGTTACAGTCAATTTGGTAGCAAAGGCAATGCCTCCTGTAATTATTGCTTGTATTGCTATAACCATAATCGGCGGGATGAAGGAGCAAAAGCAAGCAATTGCACACGGACGAGAACCCGAGGGTGGAGGAATTGTAGGCTTAGTTGTTGAGACAGTAATGGTCAGAACAATAGAGATGCTTGCTAACACTATTAGCTATTCGAGGCTTGGTATAATGCTTCTAGTACATACAGCGCTCTTGGTTACCGTCATTGATGCATACGAACAAAGTGGTTCGCTCGCAATATTGATTGGCGGCAACATTGGCATCATGATGATAGAGGGTCTAATAGTGTATATCCAGACCATCAGATTACACCTCTATGAATGGTTCCCAAAGTGGTACAAATCGGATGGTGTTCAATTCAAGAGACTAGTACCTCAGATGCTATATACCAACTTAGTATGGAACCATGATGATGATAAGAATAATAAAAAGAAGGCAATGAAAACAACAACAGCACCAACAACAACAACAACAGCAGCAGCAACGGCAGCAACAACAACATAAGCTGAGCTACAGAGCACTTACGCAGAGAACAAGAGAAGAATATAGGAGTAGAAGTTGAGACAGACAGTAGTAATTGATCTTGCCGGTAAAAACATATAGACCCAGCGGCTGAGGCCCGGATTCACTTTAAGAGTCGGTAGAACGTGCGTGTCTCTCTCGCGCTGCTACTCATGGATTATTCCTTTCTTATCGTTAGACCAGTATGGAACTCTAGTAATTTATCAGTATGTCTATGAATAAGTATCATTGGATCTTCTTCTAAAGATTGAATTCCTAGAAGAGCCATGTATAGAAAATATGATACGAGTATATTGTAGTAGGCATTATAACACACCATCGGTCTTTCCGTAGCAATCATAGCGCTTCCAGCGTTTGGATTACTGCTCTGTACTACCTATTAGCCCAGCCAGTATTCATTATTCTAGTCTTTAGACCTTCGTTTATATTTAGGAATTTTGTGTCGAAACTTTAAAAACCAATACCTTACCGTACGAATTATGAAAAAATTAATGTCTGTTAATGCAGCTACAATTGTAGCAGCGTTAACTGCATCATTATTCGGTTTGGTTGTTTTGTCTTTGGTTCCTCCTTCAATGGCACAGGAACAACAAGCAGAGCAGCAAATGACAACAGACACAACTCCTACTCCTTCTTCTAATGCAACAACACCAATTTCTTTACAAGAACTTACAAATAATCAGACCATAACACAGACAACTGAGGGTGGCATCTCTATCACACAGCAATGGTCTCCTAGGTTATTTGTTGAGCCTCAGACAGCCGGAATATCAAGTGCAAGCTGCGGCGAGGGTCAAGTCGTGATAGGTGGTGGCTATCAAGCTTCTAACCCGGGAGTTCAAATATTATTCGAGGGGCCATCGCTAAGTGTCAACGCATATGCTGTCCAAGCATATAATGGAGATACCTCGTCCTCATTTGTACAAGTCTACGCAATTTGCCTTGGTGAAGCAGGACTGACACCAGGTCAAGGTCAAGCAGCACAAGAGGGTTCACGACAGTAGTGGACTCTCTACTGTTTGTTCTGCTTGAGGTAGCAAACAGGGCGCCTGTGAAGGTTCAGGAAATATCTTAACTAAACTGCACTGGAATGGAAGGAAGGCTAAGAAAAAGAAAAATAAAAAGAAAAAGAAGGGAGGAATTATTACTTCTGGCTGGTTAGCAAAAATATCGGGGCATCATTATTCTATCTTACGTATATAGACGTTACAAGAGATAGAGAAACACAGCATTGACTTTATGTTAAACTTTGACATTGTGCGATTACTACCATTTCTTCCCTCGTCCTCTATTTTGGAGTCCTCTTATTTTTTAGAACGTTCTCAAAATGAGAGTAAATTAATGATAAATTAATGATATTTACATATACACCATTATTATTCTGCGCGTATCAAAGACCCCATTATCTTATCTGTAGATATCTTTTGCTCCACGCCTGCCGCAATAGCTGCAAGATTTTTGATCTCATAAGACATCAGTTTAATTGATGCAAGCATGTTAGCGACAGTGAACACAGTACGATATGAGTTCATAGTACGTCTAAGAGATTCTTTCTGAAAAGCTGATTCAAGCTGCATTATAGCGTCAATGTCATTTGCAGCAGTACGTGGGATCAACTCTTTATAGATGGTACCTGAAAGTTCACCTATCGCTTCCTGAATTTTTTCAGTATTTATCATCCTTTGGAGAACATCTTTAGGCACCTTGCTTGTAGTGGTAACTATCAAATCATTGATCTCGTTTGGGCTTAGGCCCCAGTATTTGCCTCTTAGAACTGAAAGGATGTTGTATGAATCGATATCAACTCCAATCAGTTTTTGCTCATCCTGTAGTTTGGATTCAAACGCAACGGCTTTGTCAAGTGATTTGTAGAAGGCGTGATCAAGATAAGTATCAAACACCCTGATGTCGCCCTTCTCCTTGTATGCCTGCGCAGCCTTTCGCGCATCTTCTCCAAATTCGCTTCCCGCAAGTGAGTTGACAGCTTCATCAAAATCCTTCGCTACTAGTGCTTTGACTGCCAGATCTCTGCGTCCAACAAGCTCTTCAGCTCTCATGTTGACTTTTGGCAGTAATTCTTCATAGGTCTTGTTCATTGCCTTACCTTTGAGGATTATTTTCAGATTTAGGATGATATATTTCACGAAGTAAGCATTAAGGATTGCAGAGCCGTTTGCAATGCTGACTATCTTGGCATGCTGATTGACGAGGTGTTCGCGTAGTGCGCCTTCAACCGTTTCTGCTGTGTAGGGCTTCGTAAGTTTGGCAAGAGCGTCGAGATAAACTGTATTCTTCATTCTGGTCACTAGCTCTTCAATGTCTCTGGATTCTGCCAGTGTCTGAAGCTCGGTTCTTGAAAGCATCCTACCCCGAACGCTATGGGCAAGAACAGTGCCAAAGATTTTGTTTGGCATGCTGACCTTATTTGAGTTCAAAGCAATATTCAAATCATTTAGTACTTATAAAATGATTACTTTTGAAAAATTCAAAAAGAGTTGAGAATAATTCCTTACCTGCTAGTCTTCAAAGAGTGAGGATATTGCCTTTGAGATCTTTGTTGAGAAAGCTAGGAGAGTATAGTGAAGACCAAATCCAATTCCTGCACTGACCCCAATGTTCATTTCCAGATAATAGAGCCCACTGAATAGTCCAAGTGACGGAATAGTAAGTATCAATGCTAACGCAGTACTAACCCACGTACCTTTAAAGACAATATCAGGTGGAAGTTTGTCGATCCTCTGGCTTTCAAATCTGAGTGGGTATGTACTCATCAATATTTCAATGTCGGGATGAAGCCATATTAATTATGACATATAAAAACCCGCAACCAATATTATCATAAATTCAAAAAATTGTGTCATTTCATCCAAGGATATTTATAAAAAAGATTGCAATAATTAGAACTAATCTCATAGTTTTTATATTCACATTTTGTCATTGCTGATCGTCAGGTACTCTACCGGTGTGCTAGAATCATAATAAATAGATGTAAAAAATGTGTTTTTTAAATATAACAGGTCAATTATTATCTTATTTATAAAATCAATAAAACTTAATTAAGAAGCCTGTTATCTCTATATGGCGATGCAGCAAGTAACCTCCTCAAAAGAAGAAGTGAATCTAGACGAGAGGCTTGAAATGCTGATTGATCAATTTGAGCGGGAAGTTGCACCCTACGACAGGTGGTCTAGGATAGCAGCAATTAGCAGCTCTGCAGGGGTTGTCACATCCATAGTCCTTTCCATGTTGCTACTACCATCTGCTTTCACGGTCTATGCAGCCATTGGCGGCATTTTAGCAAGCATTGTTCTGACAAAGTTGCCAATCCTCTATGTGGATCATAAGAAACACCAAATTTCCATACACAAGTATAAGCCTGTAACAGGGGTTTGCATGTGTGATCTTTACCAATACAGAACTCATCTGCGTAAAATGGAAACGGCAACGACTTCAGCTGAGCGGATCAGGCACTACAAGCTGGCAAACTACTACAAACACCAAATGGGATTCTAAAAATTTCCACCTTCAATTTCAAAGGCAGGATTGATTCATTTATTTATTTAGCACCTATTCAAACAAAAGAAGACTGTTGGAACACCACAATTATGGAATAGTTCTGGATTCCTGCAAAAACAGTGAAAAAACCTACGCGAAGGAATTTTAACAGTGCTAGGTTTTCCTTTTCCACCTTCATGAAAAAAGTCTATCTTATTCTTTGGTGAATACAAAGAATGTTTCCTTCGCTATCTTTGAACCACGCAGCCTTCATTGAGCCCTGTGTTGCTATGCCATTTTGAGTTTTGATTTCAGGCATATCATACTCCTCAAAAATAACTCCTTTTCCTCTCAACACGTTGACCTCCT
>JBQGBZ010000383.1:0-2376 GCA_052038215.1 Nitrososphaera sp. | reverse complement strand
TGGACTTCCTGCTAAGGGCGCTGCAGTAAGGCTATATGGAAAGGGCTTTGGCGGTAGAGAAACGAGCCTTGCGGAAGGCAAAACCGATGAAAAAGGGCATTTTGATATTTCTTATGAACTTGATGGCATGCTGACAAATAACATTGAAGTTCGTATATTGGATGTACACGAAAAATGGATCCCTATTTCCGACCAGAAGTTCAACCCCGATAAGAATGAAGTTCTAAACCTTGTTGTGCCTGCAAAAGTGCAGCAGCCTCTAGAGCCAGAGTATAGACGCCTTGTCGGAGATATCGAAAAATATATTGGTGGCAGAATAGAGCGGCTTGCAGACGCTCAAGAGAAGGACGGCCGTCGTGATCTTTCGATTCTGTATAGAGCTACTGGCTGGGATGCTCGTCTAATAGCATTGCTAGCTAAAGCCTCAAAGTTGAGTAAAGAAATTGGCATTGCACCAGATGCTCTCTACGGGCTTTTCCGGGTGGGCCTGCCGACCGATAAACAGCTACTAGCGAGGGTGGATGTTAGCCTGATAGAAAAAGCCTTTGAAAAGGCAAAGAGAGCAGGAATCATCTCTTCTGACTTTTCAATTGAAGGTTCAAAAATAGCTTTTCAAAGGTTTTCAAGGAGTGTTATTCGTGAGCAGAAAGCACCAGGGACACTTTCTAGCTTGATAGAGATACTAGATAAATCTGGACTCGATAGGGAAAACAGAGCAAAATTTGAAGAGCTCTACTTCTCCCACCGAGGCTCAGCAGCAGAACTTTGGCAAAAGGCAGCAGAAAGAGGTATTCCTCATGAAAAAATTCAAGGATTGCGTCTCCAAGGCAAGCTTGCTTATTTGACTCTCAACAATGCAGTTCTTGCAGAAAAGCTTCAGCAAGAAGTCGGTTCGATAGATAATCTATCAAAGTTAGTAGACCTAGATCTTTACAGCGAAGAGGCTTGGAAAAACCGCCTTCGTGCAATGGCGAATACCGACGAATTGATGGAAAATATTATTCCTCCATCGTATAAAGGCGAAAAAACTGCTGATCGTTTAGATGCTTATGCTGCCGATCTTGCAAGAAAGGTGCGCCTTAGTTTTCCGACCAAAGTTACCAGAAGAATGATGGAAAATGGGGAGCTAAACCTAGGTCCAGGTTATGACAATGAAGCTGTCATAACTTTTCTCAAAAGGAGTGAAAGCATTGGGCTTTGAGCTAGGACAACAACCCGTTGAGGCATTTATTCAGAAAAATTACAAAGCACTCTTTCCAGAAGGTACTCCTGATGAGAAAATCAGGGCCACTAAGAAGGGGGCAAAGAAACTCCAACGCCTTTACAATATCACACCTTCAAATGGGTCACTTAAAGTACTTGCCGACCTAGGTTTTGATTCAGCCCAAGATGTTACTGCTTTTTCCGAGGATGAGTTTGTCGCTTCCTATGGCAACTCTTTTCCCACAGTTCAAGAGGCCAAGCTAGTTTACAAGAAGGCTCAGCAAGTTAGCTTTGTCATATACAATTTTTACACTACAACTCAACTAATAGAGAGCACTCCTCCTGTCCCAGCCATGTCTGCTCCTGCTGAGGTTAAGCAGAATTTCAAGAACGAATTAATCAAGCAGTATCCCACAATGGAGTTTTTGTTTGGCTCACTTGACTTTTGCGAATGTGAGCATTGCAGATCTGTATTGAGCCCTGCAGCATACTTGGTGGACTTGCTTCAGTTCCTAGACCCAAATGACATGGTATGGCAAAACATTTTGAACACTTGGCAAAGGGATCACCATGGTGAGCTTTATCAAAAGGACTGGATCTATGATAACAAAGGAGAGAAATATCCAGATCAGAGAAAAAAGCCCTATTATGCGCTGATCGAGAAACGTCCTGACATTCCACACATTCCTCTAACCTGCGAGAATACAAACACTGCTCTTCCGTACATAGATATAGTCAATGAAATCCTAGAGTACTATGTCGCAAACGACGGAAAGTTAGGAGGAAAAGCCGCACACGACACGGGTGATGCAACAACCGCAGAACTTCTTGCTGAGCCACAGAATGTGATTCACGGAGCCTACGAAAAGTTATCTCAGGCACTATATCCACTCAATCTTCCCTTCGATCTCTGGATTGAGACAGTGCGTCAATTCTGTGATTATTTTGAGACTCCTTTGGCGCACTTGCTGGAAGTATTTTGCTCCACTGATGATCTCTTTGCACCAACACGGCCTTTCGACCATTCCAGTATTTTCTTTGAATCGCTGGGCTTTTCGCCAGTGGAACTGGTCATCTTCACCGACCCTGATCCGCTAAAACTTGGTAAATGGCATGAGTTGTTCGGCTTCCCGTGGGCGAAAATTGATGGTGCTACGAACAACAATTCAAATG
>JBQGBZ010000382.1:0-1373 GCA_052038215.1 Nitrososphaera sp. | reverse complement strand
CTCTTGAAATAGTTCCCATCCGCCCCATGAATCTATCATGCGTTTGTATTTCCGCAGGCTCAATGTATCAAGCTCATATGGCAATGGTTCTGGTTTTCCAATGTAGCGCTCTGACAACATTCCGCCGCAGACTGTGCCATAGGTTAGCAAGCTGATATTATTGTCTCGGCAAAAGCGCACCATCTTGACCTCAGGCCTCCGATCAACTATGGAATATTGCACTTGATTTGACACTATTGTGCTCAAACCTGCATCCTTCATTATCTCCATTCGCTCGGTGTCAAAGTTGGTAAGACCTACATTCTTGACAATCTTGGATTCGTCACGCAAGTCGGATAGGTGTTTGAGCGCATCTAAGTAGTATGGATTGTTGTAGTCCCACCAATGAAATTGTACCAGATCAAGAGAGCTGACTCCCATGCGGTTCAGGGATCTTTCAACACTTGTCCTTACGATCTGTTGAGTTATCTTCTGAGGTTCAGGTACCCATTTTGTCAACGCCTGAACATTTCGTTGTTCTTGTTCTGGCAGCTTATGTCTAAAAGCACCAATAAAGTCTT
Organism: Nitrososphaera sp.; assembly: GCA_052038215.1. Lineage (GTDB taxonomy): Archaea > Thermoproteota > Nitrososphaeria > Nitrososphaerales > Nitrososphaeraceae > Nitrososphaera. The sequence continues at coordinate 813 of JBQGBZ010000382.1, read as the reverse complement.
CTGCAGGGCCATAAATGTCTGCAAGGTCCCAAGTGGCAAATCCAGCATAATGATACTTGACCATTTCTTCTAATGCAACTTGTGGGTCAATTGAGCCGTGCCCACCTGCGACTTGCCACATCCCGTTAAGAATCCTGCATATCTTTAGATTTGGTGCCAGCTCGTAATGGTCCATGTCCTGTGATTGATGTCACTCATATTCACCCCGTCATAAATCTTGATCTAATTCTCTTTCTAGACCATCACCACCCGTCTACCAATCTTGTTGCAAGTCAACACAAGACAGCTAAATTTTGACCAACTAATTTTCAAAGATTATTCGAAATGATATGACGCATGATAAAAGAAGAAGAAAACACCACACGCACACTCAAACGTATGCCACGGGGGGCAATTGTATATCATAAGGACTTTGACGCAGTGCTCTGCTCACTTGTTGCGCGACCGTTCTATTGCAAGAAGGCTTTTCCTCAATAGTGAAACCAAAAGCATGACGTCCTTCGTCGTAGGAACGCTTTTTGCCAGTAGCTTCTTTGTAGCCGCTTTTAGTAACGGCTTTTTGTGTAGATCGTAGTTGGAAGCATCTGCAACCTTGATTACATACTTGAGCAAAAGTTCGACATCATGTTGTGAAGCAAGTTCCACCTTTTTCTTGCTCATTCTTACTGGCAATTCTGGTCTTAGCTTCGAGATTTCATACAGCAGTATCGCAAGCGCATGTGTGACATTCATCGTCCTGTACTCTGTTTTAGTGTCAATAGTTAGTACAAGGTCACACATCTCTAACTCTTTGTTGTTGAGACCTGACGATTC
>JBQGBZ010000381.1:0-2788 GCA_052038215.1 Nitrososphaera sp. | reverse complement strand
TATTGATGACTGACACCGAAGGGGCGCCAATGTTTGAAACATAAAGCATATCGCCTGCGATAGACATCCGTAAGGGTCTATTCACAACTTCAATTTGCTCTATCACATGATGACCATATGCTACCTGAACACTAGCAAAAGTGGCTGCTAGTGATACGGCTATTAGAAATGGAACTAAGATAACTCTTAACTTATCTTTAGTTGTATAGCTCAGAAAGAGCGTTTTCAACGTAGTATCGCGTAATACACCTTGACTGTAGTTAAAATAGAGTCAGAATACTGTGCAAGGCACTGCACTACAGCTATAGATCCTTTTTTTTGATCTTCGCCTCCTCCTCCTTAAGAAGTTCCAAGGTTTTGTTACAGACTTAAAAGAGCGCAAATAAATTAACGGCAGAAAATATATCTTGCCCAGCAAGCAATACTGTGGGATGTGATCTGTTCTACAGCATAGCACGGCTGGGCGGCTATGTTACGTGTTGACCTGTTCGCCTCTCCAAAGGATCTAGGTCACATTGAAATCTGTGGAGCAGATAATAAGGTGTATGTTGGCAGTGCAATGCATTGCACTTCACTATAGATCCTCGTCAAGAACTCTTGAAGGTATATAGAGGTGTTACTCGGTTAGAGATCCCTTTACCGGATAACACAATACACTCAAAGAAATACAGGAAACAGGCGCACTCTCACTGACTTTGCAATCGACTATGCAAGTTAAGGTAAATACAATAAATGGATCTCTTCAAGGAACTTTAGCCCTGTGTTGTAGAATCAAGAAAAGGGGTAGTGAAGACGCGCCTTTATCCATCAGTTGTGGTTGACGAGGAAAGTGATGATAACGATGGCTATGATGCTGACGCTGATGATGATGAGGGTGTCGTCACCTGTATCCTAAATTCATCTGCTATTCTTTCAGTCGGCGGTGTGCCGCCTATTGCCACAGTTTCTATTCTGACAGTATATTCTCCACTTGTTTGAAATAAGTTACCGAGCACATGGTATGTTCCTGTGATTGGGTCGGTAAAGTCAGGGCCATACACTTGCGTCCTGTTCGCAGTCGAATTGTTAACCAATTCAACTTGCAAGTCGTTATCCAGGGCAAAGAATGACTCTGAGAAAATTTCCTCCTGTGTATTTGGAGCTAGGAGTGAAAGGTTGTATGTTATGGGGGTTGTCTCCTGAGCTGTAAATGTAAGGGGTGTAAATTCTAGTACTGTTCTGTTGTGTTCTGTCAAATCCAATGTAGTACCAGTTCCAGAGCTAAATTCAAAGTTGTGTCCCTGTTCCACAGCTCCGCTCACAGTCACACTTCCAATTCTCCAAGGATGGATAATGCAATGATAGTCAAAGGTGCCTGTTTCGTCAAATGTGTATTGAAAGGCCGCAGTATAAGGCATCACACCTGAATTGAAAATATTTGAGGGATCGTCAGGAGTGCCACTTGTAACAGTATGTGGTTGGCCAGGATCATCATTGAACCAAGCGATAGTTGTTCCAGTAGGGACAGCTACATCTGCAGGATAATAGTGAAATAGACTATCTTCAAATGCGGCTCCTGGGATAATTCTGACAATATATGTCGGTAATACTTCGCTTGTAGGTAGAAAGGGGAAGAGTCCACCAAATTGCGCATATGCCATGTTTGGTGCTACAATTATCATCATTGTCAGCAGAATTGATCCAGTTACGGTAGCGGCGACTGGAGCGCTGATTGGGATTTTAGAAAAATATCCTATCTCTTTATGCATACCTCTTATTTTCATGAACAATAGAATATGTATAGAGATAATATACATTTTGGAACATTCAATTAGTTCAAAATCTTTCAAAAATATCATTAGGTTAACTTAATTTCCCATTACTAATTGCATTATTATCGTGTCATCCAATCCTCAAAGGCTTGGTGCAATAAGCTGCAAAGTAAACTTCATAACATATGTTTGCGTTTACCTTAATAGAAATGACACATGAGTAGCCTTGATTCCATACCTGTTTCCCAGGTTATGACACGTGAAGTTAAGACCATACAGGAAAATGAGACAATACAGCAGATATGTAAAGTAATGGTTCAAAACGATATCGGCAGTGTTATAGTTGTTGCTGCTCTCTCAGTTAATGCTCAGACCCCCGTGGGGATCATTACAGGAAAAGATATTGTAAGGAAGATGGCAGAAAGGCCAATAATGTTTTCATCGCCTATAAACCAGTTAGTAAGCAAGCCGGTAGTTACTATTCATCCTAACGCTTCGCTTCAAGATGCATTGGCGACAATGCAGGCTAGAAACATACGTAGACTTCTTGTGATGAGTGATGATGGTAACAACATGGCGGGAATAATAACAGATAAGGACATTATTCGATATATCGCAAGGAATGAGTCTGTATCTTCTGGCCTTATTAACGAGGAAGTTCTTGCCAAGAATAGAGAACTGGCGGAACATCTTCACACCACTCTGTTTGACGACATCCTGCACAAAAGACCCTGAGAACGTGGAAGGCAGTAGAGTAGTAGTAGCCTCAATCCCATGATGGGGTGAGATATCATTCTAAGCTAGTTTTGTGAGTCGTAATTTTGAGGTATTGTAGTGAGAGCGACTACATTCTGGGAAAAGAGGAGAGAATAAAAACATTGGAATTTAGGCTAAGGTGATAAATTCTCATGGTGGGTAGGAAAGTTATGAAAAACCTTGCTCAGTCGAAGATTGTTTATAAAAATGTTGCGCATGCACTGCATGGCATAAAATTCTAACTGCATTTATATCTACACCTTCCCTCAGCACTATGGAAA
>JBQGBZ010000380.1:0-5909 GCA_052038215.1 Nitrososphaera sp. | reverse complement strand
ATATTTATCACAGGCCTTCCTGTAATATTTGCATTACGTAATTATGGAAGATGCGCTTCTTCTTCTTGTCTTTTTGCAATATTTTTAAGCTACCTCAAACACAGAGGATTTTAAGAATCTCTTTCGATCGTATAGATTTGCATCTACTCCCTAATCCATCAAAACGTACATCTGTTAGGCTACCTCAAATCCAGTAACTTAAATCCAGATGTATTACTTCTAGGATTGAATCTCAAGTCTAGAAAGGAGCAAACTTTACAACTCAACATTCTTCTTTCCTTGAGCTATACTCTATAAGTGACAAATTATCTGTCGCGTAAAAGTTGACTATATCGGCGAATTCTTCTATTAGAAGTTTGAATGCATTTCAGAGAAATTTAGAATACTTTTCATTCATCCTGAACTGGACAATTAGAACTTTGGTAGTTCCATTCGCGCCTTTGCTTTTCTCAATATCAAAGCCGTTGACAGCGGCAAATGATCTTATGAGTGATATATATGCGTCCAAATTTGGTTTACTATGTAAGATCATGGCAGCTTCTCTGATTCTGTTAGCAATATTTTCAGCAGTTGCTACTATCTCTTCATCTGGCATGTGGTTCAAAGCCTTTGTTACAACTTCTTTTGCTACCAAGATATAGCCGACTTTTCTCCAAAGTAAGTAGACGTTGATATGTTCTTTGAGCATGTCATTAATGATTTTAGGAATTGGGATATGTTCAGCATAAGAAATCTTGGTTATATTGCGATATACGTCCTTGTGTAACGGCAGGTTTTGAAGGTTCGTGGTACCAGGTTGTTCAGGAAATTCTGTTACCATACTATTCTTCATCATTGCCCCGTCGATTTAAAGACTTAGACCAAGCTAGAGCTTTTTTGACGCACGACTGAGGCAGTTTGAAACATGCAAAAATATCAATATTTGTATCCCGCTACGAATTAATCTAGATGATTAGAGAGATTATAGTTCTGGCTTTAGGGGGCAATGCCATAATTGGCGAGTCTAGGACTTTTGAATCCCAATTTGAAGCAGTCTCGACAGTGGCCAGAGATATAGCCAAGTTGGTCAGAAAGGGGTATAGAGTCTTAATTACGCATGGCAATGGGCCGCAGGTGGGCGATACCTTGCTTAGGCATGAATCGGCAAGGCACATCGTTCCACCTCTTCCGCTTTATGCTTGTGTAGCAGAAACTCAAGGCCTGCTTGGATCCATGGTTCAGTCCTCTCTTTCATACCACCTTGGCTCAAATGGCGTAGTTAGCCTAGTCTCAATAGTATATGTTTCAAAAAATGATTCTTCTTTCAAAAAGCTAAGCAAGCCTATCGGACCTATCTATGATGAGAACCAAGTAAAAGAAGTCAAAAAGCTAAATCCCAAAAGTGTTTTCAAAGAGATCAGCTTGAAAAGATATAGAAGGGTAGTCGCATCTCCTGATCCCCTCTCCGTCAGTGGTTCTAGAGCAGTGAAGGACCTACTGGAAAAGGACTATGTGGTAATAACAGCGGGCGGTGGAGGTATACCTGCAATAAAGGACGGCAGAAGAAAAACTATCTTCGTTGATGCAGTAGTAGATAAAGACCTTACTAGCGAGAAGATTGCAACAAGCATAGGGGCTTCAAAATTCGTTTCGTTGACAGATGTCGAAGGTGCCTATCTTGACTATACTAGCAGCAAAAAAAAGCTATTAAGAAATGTCACTGCCAAGGAAATGAAGATTTATCTTAGAAATGGTGAATTTGGAGAAGGAAGCATGGAACCAAAAGTAAAAGCTGCGGTAAGGTTTGCAGAAAATACAGGAAATAGAGCCATAGTATGCAGCTTAAAAAATATCAGTGAAGCCATTGCTGAGAGGACTGGTACAGTCATTCGCAAATAAATCAATGATAGCATATGATAGTAATAATAATAGTCTCAGACATCAAAGAAGTTCTTGAGTATGGTTCGAAAAGCAATCATAATGGGCGCTGCTGGCAGAGACTTTCACAATTTCAACGTTTACTTTCGAGACAATCCAAATTACATAGTAGTTGCGTTCACAGCAACCCAGATACCATATATAGAAGGCAGAGTTTACCCCGCCAGCTTGGCAGGGTCGGCCAGATACCCTAATGGGATACCTATCTTTAGCGAGGATAATCTGTTAGAACTCATATCACAATATCAGGTGGATGAAGTCTTTTTTTCTTATAGTGATATGTCATATGAAAATATCATGCATGCAGCTTCCAAGGCAATTGCGGCAGGCGCATCATTTGTATTACTTGGATTGCACGACACACAGCTAAAATCAAAAAAACCAGTCATATCCATCTTGGCAACCCGGACGGGCGCAGGGAAGAGCACCATTGCAAGAATGGTAGTTGACGCAGCCAAGAGAGCCGATCTCAAGGCGGTAATAGTAAGACATCCTATGCCATATGGCGATCTAGAGACACAGGCTGTGCAACATTTCAAATCAACAGAGGATTTCAAAAAACACAAGATAACGATTGAAGAGGAGGAAGAATATGCAGACCACATCGAACAAGGTACGGAAGTTCTGGCAGGGATTGATTACCAAAAGATCCTCAAGCTTGGTGAAAGCATTGCAGATGTAATAGTCTGGGACGGTGGAAACAATGATTTTTCATTCTATGTTTCTGATTATACAATCGTTGTTGTAGATCCACTGAGGGCGGGTGATGAAGTCAGATATCATCCAAGCGAAGTGAACATAAGAACTGCTAATGTGATTGTAATCAATAAAGTTAATGTGGCCGACGAGCAGACAGTGAAAAAGGTAATAGAATCCTGTCAACGTATAAACAAAAGAGCAAAGTTATTCAAAATAAGATCAGAGATATCTGTTGACAAGCCAGGTCTAATCCAAGGAAAGAGAGTTTTAGTTGTGGAGGATGGCCCCACAATAACGCATGGAGAGATTAAAGAAGCCGCAGGAGCTTTTGCAGCTCGGAAACTAAATTGTACCCTGGTTGACCCAAGACCATTTGCTGTTGGTTCTATTAGAAGGGCATTTGAAATATATCCCGGGATTGGTAATGTGCTTCCTGCCCTAGGGTACAGCACACAACAGCTCAGAGACCTTGAGATTAGCATAAATAGCGTTGATTGCGACGCAGTAGTTCTTGGAACACCTGCGGATTTGAGGGCAAGGATACAAATTTCAAAGCCTGCAGTCAGAGTCAGATTTGAGGGCAAGGATACGGCAGAGCTGGCACTTTCAGAATACCTTGACCAAGTTATTACGCAAATCAGGGGCAGAAGACTATCATTATAGAATTCTTGAATTGCATTACAAAGAAGGGCAAAATCCATTAGTGATCATTAATAGCCTCAAGGTAACTGCAAGAGAAATGACACTAAATCTTTCCCAATGGATCAAGCTATCTACGACCTCGAGATAATTTATTAGAAACAAAGAACACGTGCTATTTTTACATGAAGAGCATGAATGCAGTGCAATGCACAATATTCCTAACACTTATCCATCACTACATCCGAATCATGACATATGGCAAGTGAGATAGATAACACTCCTGTCTTTGAAGCACAGGTGCTGGATCGACTATCCAGAATATATAAGACTGGCATCTCGATTAAGCACAAATCTGAAGAATTAAAAATAGATAAGCTGACGGTAAAGAGACTCCTTAAGCTTTTGGGCTGTGCATCAGCAATTTGAGGATGTAGAACAAAGATGCAAGTTACAGAACTGGAAAGTCCGATAAGCGACATAGTTCCTCACATTTTCAAGCGGCCGGTTTTGAGTGTCCGCCCAGCGGATTCACTATTGCAAGCAGGGACGTTTCTGGCAATAGGTCCGCAGATTTATGTTGATGGACTTGTGGTACTTGTCGACAAGAAACCGGTAGGCAGGATAGGGGGCCAGCATATTATTCAGTACATACTGCAACATCAGCACGGATGGTTCCAGTCAACCGCATCACAGATAATGAGCCACTCTCCATCAGTCGTGGAAGCAAGTGAGCCTTTAAACGTAGCACTCGACATTTTTGCCAAGACTAGATTTGCATTTGTGCCGATAACCATCGAGGATAGGGTTGCCACCTCCCTTTCTATACGAGACATCCTTCGAGTTTTGACTAGCAAGATTGTTACTCCTGTTCGAGAGGTATCTTCGAGTTTAGTATCTGTTAGATACAGCACGAGCATCGGAAAAGCTCTCAAATTAATGCTTGAAAAAGGTATTAGAAACTTAATTGTAAGAAATGAAAATAATGAAGATATTGGCATAATAAATGACCGCAAGATTTTGGAATTTCTTCTAAGTCATGAAGGCAGGCGCATTATTGCAGGTCCAATGGGGCTTGATGCTGTCAGCGTGGATCTTCTCGATATGGCAGCACCAAAGTATGCCAAACAAAGCATACCGGCTTGCATGGCAGCAGAGTTTCTATCAGATATTAATACCCCATGTCTGCTGTTGCGAAGTAATCGAATTGTAACTCCATGGGATGTTGTAATGAAGGGTTTGCTTAGAAAATAATAGACAATTTGCGCAATGCAAGAGAAAGATATCTCTCATTTCTTGCCCAAGAAAAATTGGAGGCAAGCATAAACATGAAAGTTAGACTAAAGAATGTCATCCCAAGGCTAGTATATATCTTATGAACTCACTTGCGGTAACAGAGCGCAACCGAAGACCAGTTCTGCGAATGCCTTGCACTAGTCCGAAACACATTTCCATTGAGGACATCTGATAAAATATAATATATGATATCATATAGTTAGTTGAGCGTATAAAAGAGATCTGGAGTTTTCGCCCAAGAAAAATCAAAGTCATGATTTTTTCTGCATTTGGACAAGGTTTTTGCATAGATCCGCATAGAAACAAGGTCATCATCTCTATTCAGAATTCATAATTGCAATGCACAGAATGGCAATGTGTTCGCTATTGTTAATAATCATCAAGTAACCACCATTCGTATGGCACTGAATCCCTCGGTACGAGTCAGGGCGGCTATGAGCAAGCATATCATTTCAGCGGATGCAGCCCGCAGCGTAAGATCAGCTATCAAGACCATGATACGGAATGATGTTGGCTCGCTTATTATTACGCACGATAGCCAGCCCGTAGGCATCGTTACGGAGCGCGACATAATGAAATCAATAGGCTATGGCAGGGTAAAACTTGACACTGAAGTAGGTGAGATAATGACCAAACCCTTAATTTCAATAGGTTCTGATGCCACGCTTGGCGAAGCGGCTGATATAATGATTAAGCGAAAAATACGAAGACTCATGATCAAAGAAAATACCAAATATGTTGGTATAGTAACCCAACGTGATCTCCAAAGACTTATGACAGACACATTCAAGTCCCTCATTCTAATGTGATGCGAATAAATGTTCGTATATCGAGGAACATTTGTTGTATCCGCAGGAACATATAAGATCATATAACAATCATCCTAGATTATCCATCTTTGTATCACCGTCAATTATCCCGATAGTATGGGTGCACTCCCTTTACCTTGCTGGCGCATTATGCTATCTTAGCGGCACTTGTTGGGTGTTTGATAGACTTGTCCTTCTAGGAGATCTGCCTGCATAATAAATGTTGCAAATTCCGGAGAATGCTTCTTACTATTGCTCAACTTCATGGTTCCAATAGATCACTTTATCACTCACTCGAGAGGTCTGTCTCCAACTAGAGAGAATATGTGCAGTACGTACTGCATCCTGAACGATTACTGATGATAATAATTATCACACTTCGCAGTCTTTGTAGATTATCAGATTGCCTAGTATCACTAGCGAAGGCATGCATAAGTGTAATGTCAAAGGCGTTATGACGTTGGCAGAGGGATAGACACAAACCATGCTAGAAGAAGACTAGCCAGACTTATGGCTCCCTAATTCTCTATAATTGTGCTTCCTTCTAAT
>JBQGBZ010000379.1:0-13196 GCA_052038215.1 Nitrososphaera sp. | reverse complement strand
TTATTGAAGACATGATTAAGATCTCTGGATTCTATCTGCCGTTTGAATACATTGATGTTATGACGATGCTTAGAAGCTCAAAGAATCTGCAATATAGAGAACCTTACATGGTAAATAACGCCAAGGTGACACTCCATGAATCGGGCCATGTCGTAGGTGGTGCAAGTATTGTGGTAGAACACGAAGGCAAGAAGGTATTTTATAGTGGTGATATCAACACCCGTGGCTCAAAGCTTTTGCGACCTGCTGACCTTGACTTTGGAGAAATTGACCTGATGATACTGGAGAGCACCTATTCGCAGTCAGAACAGCAAGCCCGTGAAGAAGCTGAAAAGGAGCTCATTGAATTTGCATATGATGTAATAGAGCGCGGTGGGACTCTTTTTGTCCCGTCTTTTTCAGTCGAGCGCTCACAGGAAATAGCATGTGTGCTCAAGGCCTACAATTTCAAGCATAAGGTGGTGATGGATGGTATGGCTCTTAAAGCAAACCAGATAATGAGTCGCCATCCTGCATTTCTCAGAGATGCAGAAATGTTCAAACGAGCCATAGGAGAGGCCGAGTGGGTACAGGGTTGGAGTAGAAGGCGCAAGGTTGTAGAGGAGCCATGCGTAATAATTTCGCCGGCAGGCATGCTGGTCGGAGGGTCTGCAATATTTTACACTCAGCAGATAGCCAGTAGCGATAAGAATGGAATTGCAATTGTGTCATACCAAGGTGAAGGGACACCTGGCAGAATGCTCCTAGAAAAGCGTGTCGCCAACTTTGATGGCAAAATAAGAAAATGCTACGCTGATGTTAAGCGTTTTGAATTTTCCGGTCACAATAGCAGGAGTGAGCTTTTTGAAATCTTGGATCGTGTCAAAGGCAACCCAAAGGTGCTGACTGTGCATGGTGATGGCCCATCATGCGTAAAGTTTGCCGAAGAGATAAAGGAAAAGTATGGCTATGATGCACATGCACCTGAGCAAGGAGAAGTGGTCGAGGTTTGATCATCAAGAATACTGACCCTTACAAAATGAAAAAATGTGTATCATGCAAGCGCGATATTTTAATAAACTCGAAATATTTCACCTACCCACTTTCTTTGCAGCAGATCTGCATGGATTGTGCAGAAAAAGAGATACCGAAAACTATTGAATTATTACAAAAGGACTTGGAAAAGATCAGAGAGGAAAAATCTAAGGGTTGATTGTATCATTCTTTTTTGTCTGATCTGCGCAGTTAAATGGTTTGTAGATTGATTCTGGTTAGTTGACCATTGACATGACACGTCTCGGAGTATTGCTCTCTGCCGAACTTGAATAGCGGTCTGCTAAGAATCTTGCCTCGCACAAACTAAACGCTACCCTTGCAAGAGAAGATTTTTTTGCATGCACAAAACTAAAATATGACTATTCGATCTTTTCCCTCTTGACCCATACTGTACGCCCCTTATGATCTAATAGCTCAACAGAGCAGCGCTCTAATAGCATTTTTCGGATTTCATCTGCCTCCTTAAATTTTTTCTCAGCTCGCAGCCTGCTACGTTGTATCACAATCTCCTCAATTTCATTTCTTTCTTCATCGCTAGCTTCTACAATTTTTAGCCCAAGAATGCCCATCATCCCTTTAAGAGTTGGCAGTGCAACATCGGCCATCTCTTTGGTTAGTTTATCTGATGCGATAAACCTGTTAAGCGTTGTCACAAACCTTATCAACTCTGCAACCGCAAGCGATGTATTCATGTCGTCATCCATCGCTGCTTCAAAAGCTCGTATTGATTCATCACATATTCTCTTTACAGAATCAACCTCGCCACCGTTGCCTACGGCAAAGTATAATTCATAGGCGCATGTTTCTATCTGGCGCCACCTTTGGATTGACTCTTTTACCAGTTCGTCAGTATAATCAAGAGGTTTCGAATAGTGTACTGACACGCAATAGAGTCGGAGGGGATTTGCTTTCCATGCTTTCAGCGCCTGATCTATTGTGACAATGTTGCCAAGTGATTTGCTCATCTTTTGTGAATTGATGGTAACCATGCCGGTGTGAACCCAAACCTTAGCAAGTTGCTTGCCAGTGTATGATTCTGACTGGGCAATCTCATTTTCATGGTGTGGAAAAACTAGATCATATCCTCCACCGTGAATCTCCAATGTGTCACCAAGATATTTGCGTGACATTGCGGAACACTCTATATGCCAGCCCGGTCTCCCATTACCCCACGGGCTTGGCCATACCGTCTCATCCGAATAGAACTTCCAGAGTGCAAAGTCAAGTGGATTCTGTTTTGAGGGATCGATCTCTATCCTCGCACCAGCCTCTAGCTCCTCAATTGACTTTCTTGATAACTTACCGTACTCTGGAAATGACATAACCTTGAAATATACTCCGTTGAGCGTCAAGTAGGCATATCCCTTTTTCATTAGACCATCAATTAGCTGAATCATTTCTCTGATGTGATCAGTAGCTTTTGGATAGTAATCTGCCCGCATTACATTCAAGCTGTCAAAGTCATTATAATACCTGCCAATGTATCTCAGAGAGATTTCCCCTGCCTTCTTGCCCTCTTCTTTTGCACGGTTGATTATCTTGTCATCTACATCTGTAAAATTCTGTACAAAAATCACTTTATAGCCTCTTGATAGCAAGTATCGCCGCAAGACATCAAATATGATGATTGTTCTTGCATGACCAATATGGGAGTTGTCATATACTGTAACTCCACAAACATACATCCTCACCAGATGGTTTTCTGGCTTTAGCTCCTCTACTTGCCGGCTAAGTGTATTGTATAATTTCACTATTGCGGTTTTGAAAGTGCTTGTCCCTGCTTTTTACTTTGCTAGGCATCAATGTAAATGCCGTCTCCTCTAACGTCTACATTGTAGGTCGTCAGCTTCACTCCTTCCAGATAGTCGAGCAATTCCCCTGTTTTGATGTTATAGTGCCAAGAATGCAGCGGGCATTCGATCACCTCTCCGTCTATCTTTCCGGGAGCAAGCGAGCCATCTTGATGGCGGCAGAGCGCTTCAATAGCATAATACTTGCCGTTTGCATAGAAAAGAGCAATCCTACTGCCATTAATGTAAAGTTCCTTGCCGCTGTTCTCTTTAATCTCGCCTCTTTGGGCGACCTTAACAAATGCCAATTATCATTACGTTGTAATCCCTCTGGCTATAAAATGGTTATCGGACAGTCATAAATACACACTTCTCCGCCACATCTAAATATCTCTGCCCGTCCTATAGCACTATCAATTCCGGCATGACATCGTCATACAGGCTCATGATGGCCGGCATTCTGGCTCTTGTGGTTTTTGGCATAGCTATGGCGCTTTACGGATACCAGCAAGCAATTTATCCTGTAGACAGCGCCCTTGGATATTTGAAGAGAGCTCAGACCGCTCAGACTGCTGAAGATATAGCAAGCTTTGTGTCAAAGGCTAAGGTGGAGCTGCCAGAGAGTGGTAATCCTGTTTGGATTTTTCCGACTGCAAAAACAGATTTGTCACTCATACAAGGCAGTCTAAATGACATCGTGACACGGGCCAACTCGATAGCTACAATGGAGCCTCATAGTACGGAATATAATTCAGGCCTGCTAGACATCCACGTATCCCTAGAGATTATCCAGCAAGATATGATCGACGCAATGCCGTACTTCTTCGTCAGTTTTAGCAACATCATGTTAAGCGTGGTATGGATAGCGATAATACTTGCACTCTTTATCCTTATAAGAAGGGGGAGATCAAGGTTTCGAGAACAAGAATATGAGAACCCGTAGATTTATTGCTTGTCCCATCATTCATAAATTGTGCCCGGAAAAATAGCGGATACCAAGCTCACAGAGAAGGGTAGGCGCTCATATGAGTGGGCTTCAAGCCGCATGGGCATAGTTGACAGGATAAGAGCAATGAACGATAGCAGTCAACCCTTGGCCGGTTATCGGCTTGGATTTTGTCTCCACATTACAAAAGAAACATCAGTACTTGTAATGGCTGCAAAGAGCTTGGGTGCTGATATTGTAATTTGTTCAGCAAATCCTCTGTCGGCCCAAGATGACATTGCGGCTTTTCTGTATAGCAATGGCGTAAACGTTTACGCTTGGCGTGGCGAGACCGAATCAGAGTATAAGCAATGCATGTACGATGTGCTTTCCTTTAGGCCTGTAATCGTGACTGATGATGGAGGTGATCTCCATTCAATGGCTCATCATAGAGGGGCAAAAGGGATTATTGGTGGCACCGAAGAGACAACGTCCGGAGTAAAGAGACTAGTCGCCCTAGAAAGGACCAGCAGGCTCCTTTACCCCATTATAGCGGTTAACAACGCGCGTACAAAATACCTTTTTGATAACAGACATGGCACTGGACAGAGCACAATTGACGGCATATTACGTGCAACTGGTATACTATTCGCAGGCAAGGATGTAGTTGTATGCGGATACGGGTGGGTCGGCAAGGGCGTTGCGAATCGAGCAAAGGGCCTTGGTGCTACAGTGATTGTTACTGAAGTGGACCCTATAAAAGCAATTGAAGCCAAGATGGATGGATTTGAGGTGATGCGGATGGCCGATGCTGCTTCCGCCGGCGACGTTATTATTACATGCACTGGTCAAACATCTGTCATAAGAAAAGAGCATTTTCTTAAGATGAAGGATGGTGTCATTTTGGCAAACGCTGGTCATTTTGATGTAGAGATCGACATTGAGAGCCTGCGTAGTATCAGCTACTGCTCTCCTATGCAAATTAATCCAAATATTGAGCGTTTTGATGTTAATGGAAAGAGACTGTTCCTGCTCTCAAAGGGACGGGTGGTCAACCTGGTTGCTGGTGAGGGCCACCCCCCAGAAGTGATGGCTCTGTCATTTGCAAATCAACTACTATCTATTTTATACGTTGCAAAAAACCATGACAAGATGGAAGTAAAAGTGCATAGCGTGCCAGAACAAATAGATCAGGATGTTGGAGGCTATGCACTTGACTCAATGGGCATCAGAATAGATCAGATGACAGAGGAGCAGAAGCGCTACCAGCAGTCCAGTTAGGTTAAAATGCTGTGCATTGATTGCAAGTATGATGCCGGACACAACCCGTACCCAAAGCACAGTCATTACAAGTGCACTCCCTTATGCAAATGGCGAGATACATCTAGGTCATATAGCCTCTACCTATCTCCCGGCAGATATTTTCACACGCTTTTTGAGACTCAATAGGTTGAAGGTCTACCATATCTGTGCTACTGATGATTTTGGAACTCCTATCTTGATAAGATCGGAGAAGGAAAAAAAGAGCCCACAAGATTATGTTGAATACTGGAACAAACACGACAAAGAAGATTTTGAATCATTAGGTATTTCATTTGATTTTTTTTACAAGACAAGCTCCAAGGAAAATGTTGTGTTTGTCCAATATGTTTTTAAACAATTACTCGAAAACGGCCATATATACGACCAGAACGTAATTCAGTTTTATTGTACCTATGATAACAAATTCTTGCCGGATAGATATGTAATCGGAAGATGTCCTTACTGCAATGCAGAAAACCAGTATTCAGATTTGTGTGAAAAATGTGGTCGTGTCCCCGATCAGATACTGGAGCCCAAGTGTGCCATATGTGGCAGGCCACCTGTCAAAAAGGAAAGCAAACACTACTTTTTCCGTCTCTCAAACTTTGAAGAGAAGCTGAAAGACTGGCTCTTGTCAAACCATCACTTGCAGCCCGACGTCAAAAATTATGTGATCAACTGGATAAACGAAGGGTTGCAGGATTGGGACATTACACGAGACCTCTCATGGGGAATACCAATACCACTGTCTGAGGCAAAGGGTAAGGTCTTTTACGGCTGGTTCGATAATCATTTGTGTTATATCTCATCGCTTGTCAAGTTCGTTAAAGATAGAGACGGCAATGGTAAGAAATTTTGGAACGAATCGCAGGTTTACCATTTTATCGGCAAGGACATCATCTATCACCACTACCTCTTTTTGCCCGCAATACGCCTTGGCATCAATTCCGAATACAAGCTTCCAGACTATATCCCTACAAGGGGCCACCTTATGCTGCAAAACCAAAAGATTTCAAAGAGTAGAAGCTGGTATATTGGTCTGAGGGATTTCACTTTAGCGTTTAACCCTGACTTTTTGAGATTTTATATTGCATCCGTAGTTACATATTCCCAGGATGATCTGAATTTTGACTTTGATGCATTTTATGAAAGGATAAACAATGAGCTGATCGCTAGCATCGGCAATTTCATAAATAGGGCACTTTCATTCACGCATAAGTCGTTTCAAGGCATAGTACCCAAGCCATCAGACATTGACTACGCCGTAGAAAAAGAGTTGGCGACAACAGTGGATGAAACAGGCAGGATGCTGTCAAGCAATGAGATAGACAAGTCGCTCAAGAGGATCCTAAAATATAGTAACTATATGAACCATTATTTCCAGACAAACTCACCTTGGGCAAACAAGGATACTTCAAATACAACGGTGTATGTATCGTTGAACGCAGTACGAAGCTTGGCAGTTCTGTTTGAACCATTTATTCCGTTTTCGTCTGAAAAGGTATGGGCCCAGCTCAACCTTGAAGGTGGCGGCAGTGTTCACACGCAGAACTGGGAGTCCGCCAAGGACATCAAAGCAATTCCCCCAGGTCATAAACTTGGCAAGGTAGAGCCGATCTTCCGCAAGATAGAAGCAAAGGAAATAGAACAGTGGAAGAATAAGCTAGGCAAGCCACAATGACAAGACGCGGACTCATGCTGGGACGCTTTCAGCCCTTCCATAAGGGTCACCTAGCGCTTGCAAAACAGATCTTAAGCGAGTGCGATGAGCTGGTGATAATGATCGGTAGCGCGCAGTTCAACTTTATCGACAAGGATCCTTTTAGTGCCGGCGAGAGAGTGCTAATGATTCATGAGGCATTGAAAGAAACAGGGATAGATCTCTCAAAATGTTATATTATACCTGTTCCAAACGATGAGAATAATGCTCGATGGCTTGCTTACCTTCGGTCAATGCTCCCATCATTTGATGTGCTATATTCAGGTAACGATTTTGTAAAATACCTTGCACGCTCTCAAGACCCTGGTATTGCCATTGAGGACCCTGTTTTCGCAGAAAAAGAGAAGTATAACGGCACAAATATTCGACATCTCATGCAAGACGGTAAGCCTTGGGAACATTTGGTACCTCCTGCAGTCGTGAATGTAATAGGGCAGGTTGGAGGCATTATGCGAATAAATATACTAGCTCACTCAGATAGCAACCCACAGAGGTGGTAATAGGAGGAAACAGGGTGATGGGTCATAGGGCATGCCCTATCTGCCTTTCGTGTGGTTCAAAGAAGTTTAAAGTTATAGACAAGAGCGAAAGTCAAGTAATTGTCGAATGCTTATCTTGCGCCAGGCGTATCACTATTTAATTCAAGAGGTAATGACTAGGGATGACGACAGTCTCGTCATCTAGATTTCTACAATGAGTAATTTTGGTCGGATTCGTGGTAATGTAGCCTAGTTCTAGCACCAATATTGGTGCGAATTAGGATGGTTAGAGGCTCTTTCCTCGATTGCAAGCTTCAGGCCTAACATACCACTGAAGTATATATTTATACATGCACTTAATACACCAAGAGTTTTGATTATGCTGATGATGTGACCAGTTTCCTCAAAAGTAAGTCGTTAATTTGGCTAAGTCTAATAATAAGCTAGATGATGAGAAATACATTTAACGTACTAGGAGTTGCAGGCAGCATTCGGCAGGGATCTTACAGCACACGAGCACTTAAGATTGCACTTGATTATGCCAAGAAGCAGGGCGCAGAAGTTCGTCTATTAGAGCTCAATAGACTGGTGTTGCCCCTATACTACCCAGGTGCTCCTGCGTCAAAAGAGGTGGAACATGCAACTGAGGCTATAGCTTGGGCTGACGCTTTTATCCTTGCATCGCCAGACTATCATGGCTCAGTGTCAGGTGCTCTTAAGAACTTTCTTGATTACTTTTATGAAGAGTTTGCTGGTAAAGTATTTGGATACATTGTCGCATCACATGAAAAAGGCCTTACCGTTATGGAACAAATGCGCACGGCAGTACGCCAGTGCTATGGTTGGAGCATGCCTTATGGGGTTTCGATAAATGGTCCACAAGACTTTACAAGAGATGAGATAGGGAATACAAAATTGTCAAATAGATTGCGGATGATGGCACGTGACTTGGTAGTATACGGAACGCTACTTAGGGATCAATTCATACGCGATTTTGGCTCTACTGAGCCGGATACATTTGCAGCATATTACAGACCGTAGAAGAAAGGATGATCAAAGTAAGGCTAGGACTTTTCGTCTTTTTCTTCTAATGCACAATTAAGTCAACTCCAAGCAAAAAATCTTTCACCTTCAGTTCGTAGATTTATTCATAAGAGAATACAGTACAAAGGAGTACCCTTAACCCTTCATGCCTCCTCCT
This sequence comes from Nitrososphaera sp., assembly GCA_052038215.1. Classification (GTDB taxonomy): domain Archaea; phylum Thermoproteota; class Nitrososphaeria; order Nitrososphaerales; family Nitrososphaeraceae; genus Nitrososphaera. The sequence goes on along the minus strand of JBQGBZ010000379.1, from coordinate 4,744 downwards.
CCCACTATAGTTTCCTAGATGTCGCTTTCTATTGGTGATTTGAATTTGTCGATTCTCTCTTACGGGATTTGCTTTACGAAGCCCGACCAGTGTTTGCCACAATATCATATCATGCATTCCATATGTACTTTTTTTGTAATAGGGTGTGTGACTCGATTCTAGAATAGCCGGTCAATTTACCTGCTCCTCTCCAATATTGTAGCATGATACCTATTACTGAAGATGTGCTTGTCAGCGCAGTTGAGAGAGTAAGCAAGAGCGTGGTCAACATTGCAAGCGTGAGGATGCTCCATGACCAGATGTTTAGGATATTTCCAGTAGAAGGAGTAGGCTCTGGTGTAGTGATAGATGAAAATGGTTATATCCTTACGAACAACCATGTGATCGACGACGCAGATAGGCTTAAGGTTACACTACCCGATGGCAAGGTGCTCAGAGGAAAGGTCGTTGGAAGTGATGAGACAACTGACCTTGCAGTCCTCAAAGTAGAATCAGAACAGTCGCTACCAGCTGCACAACTTGGTAGCTCCGACAACCTAAAGGCGGGTCAGATTGTGATTGCAATTGGTAACCCTTTTGGGCTCACTGGGGGGCCTGCAGTTAGCGCTGGCATAGTAAGCTCATTGAATAGAAGCATACAGACAAGAACTGGCGTGTTGGAGCTAATTCAGACAGATGCTGCCATTAATCCCGGCAACTCTGGTGGGCCGCTTGTCGATACAAAGGGAGAAGTGATTGCTATCAACACAGCTAATATGCCTTATGCACAAGGTATAGGGTTTGCAGTTCCCATCAACATCGCCAAGTCAATATTGAAGGAATTGATAGAAAAAGGTAAGGTAACGCGACCATGGATTGGAGTTGCATCAATAAAAGTCACTCCTCAGCTTTCACGGTACTACGGGCTTCCTGTGACCGATGGGGCACTCGTTGCACGAGTCGAGCCTTATAGCCCAGCTGACGATGCAGGGCTAAGAAAAGGAGATATTATCGAGGAAATAGATGGCAACTTGATAAAAGACCCATCTGAAATCGCTACATACGTTCGCAAAAAGCAAGTAAATGACCAATTACGGGTAACTATCAATCGCTATGGGCGCCAATTTCAACTTCCGATTCCTGTAGACGTGCGCCCATAAAAATTTTTTATGAAAACACTTTTGAGCGTGAGTGATGATAATCAATTCAGTGTCTGACTATGATTCAATGGACGAGCTGATTAAAGAGATCGAGAAGGAAGAGGCAGCCATAGTGATTACTAAGGATATACGAAAGTATAGAAAGCCTGTCACCGTGATATCTGGGCTTCAAGAGAGAAAGGATTTGAAGGAAATTACAAAGCAACTAAAGACTAAGATTGGAACAGGAGGCACATTCAAGGAGGGACAGATAATCCTCCAGGGAGACCATCGCGAAGCGGCTAAGGGTCTATTGGCTGAAATGGGCTTCAAGGAAGAGGCAATTGAGGTATACTAGTAGCATTTTACTTACCTGCTCTCCAGATGATTACTTCATGCTTTATATCGTGCAGGAGCGCTTGTAATATGCAAGTGGAAAGCGATAGTTCTGCCGAATCAACGGCAACAACAACTTTCAAGGAAGAGACCCCTACAGAGAACTTTGCAGCAGAAAAGCAGGTAGTCAATGGTAAGCCTGTGGTGACTGCTCAGATTCTAGTAGAAGATAATGAGGAGGATAACTCACAAGAGTCGCTTAGTGCAGGTGATTTTCATAACAACGATAACAAGATCTTGGCCTTGCTGAATGAAGCTGGATCGAACTACTCATTTAAAGGCTTGATGCGCAAGCTTAACCTTCATCAGCAAAGCTTGTCTCGAGCACTCCATAGACTAGAAGAAATGGATCTTGTGGAAAAATCTCCATTAGGTTATCGGCTTAGCAATGCCGGCGCAAGTGCAATGTCAAATACCGAGTTGTTGCAACAAAAAAGACCAAGGGGCAGAGAGTATATGCAATTATTACAGACCTATATCCCACTAAATATCAAGACCTCAGAAGTTATGCGCTACTTGATCGGCCGATGGTTTAAGAACCTTAGATGGATAGGCATGATAAGAAGTGATACAGGTTATACACTGCAGTGGATAAGTGATGATGGCTCGTTCCAAATTAACCTTAGATTGATTGCAGAATATATTGTCATCGAGACGAATGCATCCACTGAAAAAGAAAAAGTGCAGGCTATGGTGGGATCGTATGCCATCTACGAGCATATAACAAAGGTGATGCAGAGCAAGTTTGACGAGTACGCGTTGGATCAACGAAACACAAGTGTAATCAATTAGCTTTACCAAGTGGTTATATTATCAGAGATAGCGCCTTTGCAGGATTTGAAAACACTAGCCAAAAGCTATATAGCTGCTCTTGTTGAGAGTTCTTGCTATGTGTATCACCATAATCGTAAATGCTATAATTGCCACAACGATGGATGCAGGCAAGATTCTCATAAATACAAGCAGTAGTCCAGCTACATAATACGAGTCGTCTACCGAAAATGGCCAGAAAATCGGATTTGCGGGATGGTGGAGCCAGTCGACAAAGACGGTAGACATTTTTGACCTATATTGCCACTTACTAGAATTAATCAGTCAGTCAGGGCTTTCTTAGCAGCTAACACTGAACTGATGAATGAATCCCCTCCCCCAAAGGTGCTAGGCTTGTTATAATCATCTGAATATGAACATCAATACCGCAAGGATGGTTGTTGTTGGCAATAATGATAATAATCATGTTAGTAGTAGTAGTAGTAGCCGTGCCAATGCTGCGCCGCCTGCGGAGTTACCAATAGAACGCTCCAAATCAGATGCGGAGTTAGTGATACAGAGAACGATTGAAGATATTCAAAGAATGATCAAGCCTTATGCCGGCGATGACGACGAGGAAGCAACAAAGGCCGTTATAGAAATCAATCCTGCCATGAAGAAACACTGGCAATCAGAAATAGAGATTCTTCGAGAAGCTCCACGAGATGAAAAGAAAATAAGAGAGATTTTGAAAGTAAAACAGAAAGAGTATGATAAAAAGAGTATGATAGAGCAAAGGATAGGGAAGACATAGAAAGACTAGTTCCAGAGATTGAAATGTTCAAGTTTGTCTTATTCTTGGTCCGCAGGGATCATCAGGAATAGCTCAGTTAGTACTTCAAGTTTATCTTGACAAGAGGTAAACTCTCTCAGAATTCTTCCGATTTTCCTTCTTCTCGAGCTAGGCGCACTGCTTTGCCAACTGCGGCCGCCGATTCTTTTCTTCTTCTTCTTCTTCTTTTACCGCTATTACTGTCACCACTACTACTCTCTAGCTGCTTCAGCTCGGAATCGAGTCGCTGGATGCTCTTCTTCGAATCAGCTAATAGGCGTTCAAACGCTTTGTGCAGGTGCGGATTTTGCGAAAGCTCACGGGCTTGCGCAATTTCTTTTATACATCTGTAAGTAAACTCTGCGTCATGCTTTAAGTGAAAGACTAGTTCTTTATAGTCCGCCTCTCCCTCTTCAGCTGCTTCTTTGAAGCCAATTGCCGCATTATTATTATCACTCATACCTTGCGGTGTTTCTAACTGGACTCTTCTTGGTAATCATCGGTGCCGTAGTATATGAAATGTACAAACCTCTTGATAAGAAATCAAATAGGAGAAGGTGAAGAAGGATGGTCACAAGATACCAAAGTGGGCAGAAATATTGCGCTAAATACGAAAAATGGATAGCGCCTGATTATTCAAAATTGTGATGCAACGGATGTAACACCCTTTTGAGATACAAGCCCGCCGACAAGCCTTTTAGGCAAAAAGTGAACGCAGCAGCAGGCTATATGACTTATTAGATCTCTGAGATTGTCGAGATCTCGACACCAACAACAACAGCTGCAATATCACTTATCCGTGAATTGCTATGTCAATGAATAATGATTAAAAGAGAAGAATCCATATCATTGCGAACCTTTCAAGCTTGATGATAAGTATACTTAACAGATACGTGATAACACCGTATACCGTACGACTACCAACACCACTACGGGAACAGGAGCATCATCATTAAAAAGAAAGTTTGAGCATGATGTATTAATCAATATTCTCAAGGCAGTCAATGAGGGCATTGGCAAAGGTACAGAGTATAACAATAACTTGATTGACGATCCGGGAGCATCGCTAGCCAAGATTGTATCTGCAACACGTCTTTCATACCCACAAACAAGACAGTATTTGCAGCTTTTAGCTGATCAAGGACTGGTTATAGTTACCACCTATCAAAGGAAAAGAGCACGGAAAATGGGGAGAGAGAGCAAGAGACAGTCGGCTGTCATAACAGTCAAAGTTACAGATAAGGGGTATGGATATCTACAACAACAACATCATAATAGCAATAGGTAGTAGTAGTGGTAGTAGGTCATAATTAGCAATGAAGCCAAAATACTCACATGGTTTTAGATACTGTTCTAAATGCGAAAGATGGTATCCATCAAAGTATTCAGAATTGCGCTGTAAAGATTGCAATACTTTACTGCGCTTTAAACCCGCAGCACAATCCTTCAAACAACGAGTAAACGTAGCAGCAGGATATAGCACTAGGTATTAGTAGTAGATCTTTGTTTGAGTTTGAGATAGAATTTCTTAAATTCTTGATAATACGGAGAATCCCTTTCCTCTACCGATGTTTGTTTTAGAAATATATCTTCATAATAACTGATTAAGAAGGGTTTCATGTAATCTAATAAGCTCTTATCATCAATG
>JBQGBZ010000378.1:0-1085 GCA_052038215.1 Nitrososphaera sp. | reverse complement strand
GATTTTGTCATATTGATGGATGCCGTTCCAGGGAGGATTAACACACTGTGGAATGTATTTGATGTTCCAGGGGAATATTTGATTCAGTGCAGGGAATACTGCGGATTGCTTCATTATAATATGAGAGCTAAACTGTTTGTTGAACCAGCCTCTGCAGAGTCAACAACATCGCCAGCGTCAGCACCTACAACAGGGGCCGCACCAGCTGCATCACCCTCGTCCACTTCGGGGAATCAGACTAACCAAACGAGCGGTGCAGCAGCACCCGCAGCGACTCTTACCATTCTAGAAGGTGCTGCAGTGCAAGGGAATCCAGCCTATGATCCCGATCCATTAACAGTCAAGGCAGGAGACGTAGTGGAAGTATCAAATAAGGACACAGTACCTCATACGGCTACAAGTGGTTCAGGACCAGAAGATCCTGAATCGGGAAGTCAGTTTGACACAAGCATTATAGATGCAGGCGCAACTGCACAGATAGATACCGCCAATCTTGCAGCTGGAGATCATCCGTATTACTGTTCGGTACACCCGTACATGCTTGGTACTATGAAAGTCCAATAGCGTCATACCTCGATGCCAAATTTTTTGACCGATACCTACAGCGTACAGATACGAGTGTATGTGAGTGTGTGCGAGATAATAATCTCTAATTGCAACTAGGGCTACTCAATTTCAAAATCACCCAAGTTACTAATAATATTATGAATCTTGTTGTAACAGGGATTATGCTGCTGGTGGGACCTATTCTATATCGATCAAGTAGGGAAAAGATTAGGACGATATAAGTTCAATCATGCCTGACGATAACAATGCTAATAGTTAATCAAAAAACCAAAATGCTTTTATTGACATTCCTTGTCAAGGTACCCTGTTATTAGGTGGTATGTGTTGGTACTAGAAATTAAAAAACCACGTCCTCTCTGGGAGATTCTCTTTTCAACTCATCACACCGATATTGGGCTGCTATATATTGTATCCTCTATTGCTTTCCTTATGATGGGTGGTGCTTTAGCCATGGCTTTAAGAGCCGAATTATGGGTGCCAGGGGCTCAAATAATCCCAACCTCCTCTGATTTTCATAG
>JBQGBZ010000377.1:0-3469 GCA_052038215.1 Nitrososphaera sp. | reverse complement strand
ATAATTATTCTTCGTTGAAATTTATTTTGAGATAAACACGAGCTCAAACTTCATGAAATAACCTCATCTCTAGTTCCCCGCATCAACAAGTATAGAGCTGGGCTGTAAATAGGCATAGCTACCCGATCGGGAATTTATCATTATATGATTGTATATCTTCTTCTTCTTCTTCTATTTCATCAAGTTCAAGGTGTTGTGGAGAGATTTCAAAAAGTAGCAGTGTCGATTATTGTGAATACAATACTAAGGAATCTTTGATTATTGAAATTTTATTTTGATGTTTCATTCCATGCGACAGTATATGTATCCTGAAACCCCCATTGATTATGCCTCAAGCAAGATCATATCAGGTGTAAGAGACCTCCGTGAAGGACTTGATCCAGATGTTCTCGCATACTGGTACAAGCGCGTTGAGGATAGATCAAGAGAGGTTGTCCCAAAACATCTTAAAGACAAAGTTCACTTTGAGCAGGACAGAATACTGTGGATGAAATTCAAATTAGATGTCTCAAAAAGAGCAGTTCCATATGTGATGCAGATCATCCAAGAATACATACCAATGATGCCGTACTCCACTGCACTCTATTTCACGAAAGTGCAAGAAGTACTGACTGATGAGATGAACAAAGAGCTGCGCTAATCAAGAATTGTTATTCCCATTATCGACCCAGTATAGCTACTCGACTGTATCTTTATCTTTCCTCCTAAAAGTTCCGTCAGGAATGACTTGAGTCTCATTACTGTCTGCTCATCCTTGAGCAACACAGCATGGGAGGATCTATCCTTTAATTGTATGACGATCTCATTTCCAACCACTGCTTCGACACCTGAAACCCAAACGGTGTTGTCCTTATGTACCGATACGAGGCTTGCCAGTTTTTCCGCCTCGTATCGATCATCGCATTCAAATTCGAGAGTCTTCATGTCGCAAACGGCTTTTCGTCATACATGAATCTGTCGACGATATTCCTAGCTTGTTCTCTCCGTTTCTTGAACTCTACGATAAAAGGCCTAGCTCCCTTGGACAGGTCTGATTTGCATTCGCCACATAAAAGGTTGCCACTCTTACATCTTAGCATGCGCTCGTCTGATTGCTTCTCAGTATCGAAAAAGTAACGTAGATACCAAAAAACGGGGCATCCAAGGGCATTGGCTCCAAGCTGTCTCTGTAGTGCGACAGTAGCTTGACCTCCAGTATAAGCCGCAGACACTTTCTTGTCGACTACTTCTGGATCGTCTGTTGTAAATATAGCGGTCTCAGGCTTTGACGACGACATTTTGCCGAGCATACCCAGACCGGGCACGAATTTGCTGTGTATCTGGGCAGGTTTGTAATAGTTCATCTTTTCGGCAATGTCTCTTGTCATGCGCCAATATGGGTCTTGGTCAATTGCTGCAGGAATCAATACTGGTACATTCTTTCCTTCGATGACAGAAGGAAGAAAGCAGGGAGCAGCCTGCAGAGGTGGAAATCCTATCATCCCTATATTTGTGGAATTAGAGAATCCGAATACTGCTCGTGCTGTTGAAAATGTTATGCGTTTTGCCACTTCTATGGCAATTGGATAAAGATGTTGGATATGCCTTGTATTCACAATTACCTTGGTCTTTTTTGGATCAAATCCAATCGCAATGATATCTAGGATATTTTCATAAGTATATCGCTCAAGCTCCTTCATTGTTCTGTCCTGACCGTATAGAAACTTTTCGTCATCTGTTAGTTGGAATAACAATTTTGACCCAAACTTGTCCTGCAAGTATTTTGTAAATATCCATGGCATCAGATGCCCCATGTGAACCATGCCGGAGGGCCCTCTTCCAGTGTAAAGGTAAAAGCTCTCTCCCTTCATCTTCTTATCTAATAGCCAGTCCAGGTCACGATGGGAGAAAAAGTAACCTGATTTTAAGAGCGGATGTACTTCACCTGTCATGCTCTTTATCTTTTCCAATAGCTCAGGTGTTATTGGCTGTGTTCCAAACTTTACGATCAGCTTCCCATAGTCAATATCCCCTTCAACTTCCCAAGGTGTGACCTTAAAGTCTGTGTTTGTGTTTGAATGGGTTTGATCATAATCGTCGTCGAATGAATTCATCCTGGCAGAAGCATCATTGCTTTAAACGTTTAAAAAGTCTTACACTCTCACAACCATGACTAATGACCTCAACTCAGGCCTTACATCCAATCGAGCAATCTATACTCATCTCGTTGTCCAATAGTGACCATGTACTGATTGACTCACTTGTTACTAGCACCGGCCTGTCGATTGACCAAATTAGAAGAGGTATAGAGTGGCTTAAATTTAAGAAGCTCATCTTGGTAGAACAGATATCAACTCAGAGAGTGTTCATCACTTCCAGTGGCACCGAGGCTGCGAAAAATGGGCTACCTGAAAGAAAGCTGGTAAATTCTCTTAAAGACGGGAATGTCACGCTTGCACAAGTGCTTGCAAGCGGTGCAGTAAAAAATGAGGAGATAAATGCTGCTATTGCAGGAGCTAGACGTAACCAATGGATTCAATTGATCGCAGGAAAAATGATAGCCACACCGTACGCTGCCAAGCAGTCACCCGAAGAGATCTTCCTCAAAAACTTAAGAGAGGGAGTAGAGGTTTCAAAACTCTTAGAAGAGGAAAAGCATGGACTTGAGCAATTAAAGAAGCGGCCTAATTTCATAGAGATAAAGGAAGAAAAAGAAGCACGAATTTCACTAACTGATGCAGCGAGAAAGATTATCCCTTCTCTAAACCAGGAGAACTTAGAGCGCCGCCTTACAACAGAACTTATTTCCTCAGGAAAATGGAGGGACACAAAATTTGGTGCCCTTGATGTAGAAGCTTCTACACCAATTATTTATCCAGGAAGGCAGCACCCTTTGAATGATATTATTGCAGAGGTCAAAGAGATCTTTATTGGTCTTGGATTCTCAGAGATTGAAGGGCCTATAATTCAATCTGGCTTTTGGAACTTTGATGCGTTATTCACACCGCAGGATCATCCTGCAAGAGAGATGCAAGATACATTCTACATATCAGCTGAGGGACAACCAATCCCAGCAAGTAATGATCAGATTTTAAAAGTTTCTCGAGTCCACAAGCAAAGGTGGAATCATCATTGGGACACCCAAGAAGGAAAGCGATTAGTCCTCCGTACTCATACTACCCCTGTAACTGTCCAACATCTTGCAAAGGTAAAGTCAGAGGTTGGCAGGTTCTTCTCAGTAGGCAAGGTTTTTAGAAATGAAAAAGTATCATACAAACACCTAGCTGAATTTCACCAGGTAGAGGGAGTTGCAACAGCACCAAAAGCGACCCTACGTGAGCTAATGGGGCTGCAAAAGGAATTCTATTCCAAGATGGGCATCAAGCGTATCAAGTTTTGGCCCACTTTTTTTCCATACACAGAACCGTCATTACAGAGTATGGTTTATAATGAAAAGTTGGAAAAGTGGGTCGAGCTGTTTGGCATGGGT
>JBQGBZ010000376.1:0-3050 GCA_052038215.1 Nitrososphaera sp. | reverse complement strand
GAGGTTTGAATACTAGCACCATGCCAACCAAGCTCTAAATGCATTCATCAAGACAGAATTCAGCTATCATAAGGAGCATGTACTCTCCCCCCACCGGCTTTCAGTAGCTAAAGGAGAATCTTTATTATTTGAGAAGTATGTGATTTTTTTCTTGATATTCTAGTGGATTATAGACTCAAGATCGCAGTCAGCATGTTGTTCAAAAAGAAAAGCAGTATGCTAGCTGCAGTCATTGCCGTTGCAATTGCAGTCTTTGTAATAGTGATAAACTATGTTACCTTTGACGGAGTTGCAAACGCAATCATACGCGACCTTATCGACTATAGGTTTGGCCACATTGTAATAACTGATAGAGATGGCAACATTGAAAAACCAGACAGAGACCTAATTGGTTTTTTGGAAAACACAGGGACGATGGTTGAGGGAGCGACGGTAAGGCTATCAGATGTAGCTGCGATAAATAACACCAGAACCCCAGTCCCAGTAAAGGCCTATGGGGTCCCAATTATTGGTGTGCTACCGCAGGAAGAAGCTGATGCTACGCGCCTAATAGATACTGTGATGGAAGGAACTTTCCTCACATCCAGAGATTCTATAATCCTTGGCGACAGCGTTGCAGAGGATCTTGACGCAAGGATTGGTGACCCTGTGCAGGTGAAGGTAATTGATCAATCGGGCAATGTACAGACAAAGAGATTCACCGTAGTTGGGATATCCAAGACTGCTGGTGGACTTGGATTTGACACATCTGCAATTGTCCATATCGAAACTCTGCGCGATATGAACGGCAAAGATGATAGCAGCGAGCTGATAGTGAGGCTCTTTGACCAGCGCGACTCAGATAGAATATCTCAGCTGTTCTTGACAAGATACGCAGGTGAACGCTTCCAAATTGAGACAATCGAAGAATCTGGGGAGAGCATCCTTCAGGGGATACGCTCGGGAATCGCGTTCATAAACCTAGTAGGCTATTTTGGAATGCTGTCGTCGGCATTTGGCATCATTACTATAATGATGATGATTGTTACAAGTAAAATAAGAGAAATAGGTGTGATACGAGCGATAGGCTCAAACAAAATCGATGTCATGATTATCTTCCTCCTGCAGGGCTCAATTATTGGGGCTATGGGAGCAGCACTTGGGTTTTTACTAGGGTCATTTTATGCGCTCTATGCTCAGAACTCAAACCTTACATTTGGGGAGAGCTTGTCACTTGCAGTACGCTACGATCCGGTATTTGTGGCAAATACTGCGCTCACAGGTCTTGCAATGGGTGTTGCAGCCTCGATTTATCCTGCATGGCGGACTACAAAGCTTGAACCATCGGAGGCGACTCGCTATTAAGGATAGGTCAGAGAAGATAATTGAAGGACATGGTCTAACCAAGATATATGGGACAGGCGATGTCTCTACGGTTGCACTCAATAAAGTGACATTTGATATTCGCAGAGGCGAGTTTGTCTTGATCGTTGGCCAGTCAGGCTCTGGAAAATCCACTCTGCTTCACATAATTGGATTGCTTGACAAGCCAACGGCAGGCAAGATAGTTATAGATGGGATTGACGCCACATATCTTTCAGATTCTGATAGATCCCTAGTCAGGAGGTACAAAATTGGATTTATATTTCAGGCGTATAATCTGCTGTCGGATCTCACCGTGGCGGAAAATGTGATGCTGCCGCTCATGATGGTAAACAACGACACATCATCTGCAATGCGAAGGAAGGTTGAAATGGTACTTGAAAAGGTAGGTCTAGCTCAGCAGATCAACAAACAATCCAACCAACTATCCGGAGGACAAATGCAGAGGGTTGCGGTAGCTAGAGCCCTAGTCAGCAGGCCTGCACTTGTTCTTGGTGACGAGCCAACAGGAAACCTAGATTCAAAGTCGTCTCAAGACGTGATAAGCCTCATGAAGAAGCTAAACAAGGAGTTGAACCAGACATTTGTCATTGTAACCCATGCAAGGGAATCATTTGGTATAGTTGATAGAACAATTGTGTTGAAGGACGGGAGAATTGAGAATATCGAGTAGGAGGACGTTGTTGTGGCATGATTTGCACTTTATTTTATTGTTATCAAAAGAGTGGTGGTGAAGCTGAATGGACTTCAGAGTTGTTCTGGCGACTAGACTTCTTTTTAGGAGAAAAGGCAATTTTATCGCATCAGTTATTGCACTTGTTATTGGGATCATGGTGATCCTCTTTAATTCGCTGATTTTTAATGGGGTAGCTCAAGGAATACTTAGGGACCTTGGGGACTACAGCTTTGGCAATGTTTTAGTAACGAAGAATGACGGAAATTTCAAGAATGAAGCCTTTCAAATAATGAGTTATGTTCAGAGATTTCCATATGTAGAAGGGGCTGCGTCCAGACTGAGCGCAATAGCTTGGATTAATTCAACTGAAGGCAATACCAAAAACGAAGTTGACAAAGTGCCTGTTATTGGTGTTGATCCGCTAAGAGACCCAACAGCTTCAAAGCTCTACGAGACTGTAAAGATTGGCTCATTTGTCGATACTAGTGGCGAAATTGTCCTTGGAAGCAATGTTGCTGCTGATTTAAAAGCCACAGTTGGAACGAGGGTAGACCTTAGGATGGTTACAGTCAGCGGAGAGGATGCCTTAAAACAATTTGTAGTCGTCGGGATTTCCAGCTCCCCTGGCGGCGTTGCTTTTGACGATTCCGCAATAATGACAATTGAAGATATCCGCACGATAACTGGAAGGGAGGAGGAGACTGATCAGATCCTAATAAAACTGGCAGACGAATCATTTCGAGAAGAACTGAAATCTAGGCTGAGCGATGTGTATCTTGAACAGAATTTGAAGATCCAAACGCTTGAAGAGGCAGGAGAAGAGACACTTGCAGGCATACGCTCAGGAATTGCATTCATCAATCTTGTTGGATACTTTGGTTTGCTCTCGGCCTCCTTTGCAATAGTAACAATAATGATGCTGATGGTATCAAGCAAAACACGCGACATAGGTATCATAAAGTCGCTTGGGGGCAAGAGCACCGATATCCTCGTAATATTCATCTTGGAGGGA
>JBQGBZ010000375.1:0-5449 GCA_052038215.1 Nitrososphaera sp. | reverse complement strand
TTTATTCCCCCAATATTGCTTATTTCGATTGTGTACCTCCTCTCCATTTCACCGGATCCGATGCAGTCCGGCGCAATTTCTTGCGGTGGTTTAATGAATATGAGGGCGAAATACGCTTGGAAACCCGCGACTTGAATATTGCGATCAGCGGGGATGTCGCGTTTGCACATATGCTTCACCTGGACAAAGGAAACACCCACCTGGAGAACGGGCTTGAGTTTTGGCTACGTTCTACCGTTTGCTGCCAACGGTCAAATAATAAGTGGTTGATTACGCACGAACACATCTCACTGCCTATCAAGCCAGATCTTTGGAGTACCGTCTTGAAGGACATTGCGCGCTAACCTGTCTGGACCAGATCAACGCGACTATTGCGGCTACCTCATGTGCGGTTGCAAGTCTACCTAAGACACTAGCAATTTGGCAGGTGACTACAAAAATCTCATCATTTTGCGCTAGAGGAAAAGCTTCTTGAGATTGCAAATTTGATTGCTGGGTTCCTTGACCTCATCCTAATAAAAATTGGGTCCATTTTTTGAACGTTTTTTTGAATTAGGCGGGCCCAGAGGGACTCGAACCCTCGACCAACTGCTCCGCAGGCAGCCATTCTATCCAAGCTGAACTATGGGCCCAGCACCTCTCTTACCTTCTCTTTTTAACAAGTAGGTGCGGATGATGACTCTACGACTGCATCTTAGCAGTCGTAAGAGCAACAGTCCCTTTTTCCATATACCTCAATTAAAACCTAGGTGCGAAGACACAAGCAAAGCTAGATGCACATACAATCAAGTCAGATATACTAGTTAGCCAGCTTCCTTAATGTCAGCATCTGCGTTAACACTCTGTTCTAGCGATCTCGAAATCAGTTCAGAGGATTCTTGATATTCATTTTGATTGCCTGTGACAAGATAGTTGCGAAAGTGCTCATAGCTTTGTCGTTCCAACTCAATGGCACTGACTAAATAGTTTCTTGCTGATTCATATTTTTCAGGAGTGTTCATTGCATTTGCTCTTTCAATTAGCTGGTCATATCTGGGTAGATATTGATCAATAACCTGGATCAGGGTATTGTTATTTTGTGGAAGCCACCTTTGTTCCTCTGCAGTATATTGTTGTGTCAAGGCATTTGTATCAATAACAATTTGTTCAAATGCGCTTTTGAACTCATTATTTCTCGAAACCTCTATCTGAAGAAACGCCATGAAGGCAATTAGTGCTCCAATAACTGCAATACCTCCGAAAGTGATTAATCGTCTCGTCTGCTCTCGACTTATTGGCAATTATTTGTATACATCTCCTCTCTTCGCTTCTCCACTTAAGACTATCTATCTGCAAGAAGGCAATACTAAGGGACAAGATAAATATGATGCTGTGTTGCTGAGGATTTTTCTCGTAGTAATATAATATAGCATCATTGCATCTCAAGGAGTGCAATTCTGTCGGTAGTTGGCTTGCCGTTTCTTTTCGGTGTAGCGATGATTTTGACAAAATCTGTATCTGTGCCGTCCCAGTTAAAATAGTCAAGGGTATGACGACTGCAAAATACAACGGTGGTACCCTCCTCATCCCACTGCATTGTACATCCACAGGGCAGATTTCTATCGGGCACTCATATTCTTGTGTGGTATCTAATTTAACAGTTGTGGGTAGCCGGCTCTATTGCTAAAATGGGAAATTTCTATTTGAGCTGATAGGACAATTATCTTTGCCAAGAGAACGAACAGCAACTTCATAATGCTTGTGATGAATAAGTCTGTTGCGCAGGCGCGGCAAAAGAAGTGGGCAAGCGAGGGCAAGTACAGAAATCCGAGCTCTAGCTGTCTTCCCACCTTTGTAACTTGTTAGGATGTAGAAATAATGCGTGTTAGGTTGACTACATAATAATACTTCACAAACAAGTATTAATTGGGACTCAATCAATTGAGATACCAAGAAAGAGGAAAAAAGAGGGAGAGAGGAAAGAGACAGAAAATTGGCTGACATGGACCATCAAGGGCGAGAAAAGGATCAGGACGAGAGACAACTACAACAACAAAACCAGTGGGAAGCAGGAAAATCAGATACAAGAAGGCAAATTGCACAACCGCCACTCAACTTGCTATTCAATCCATCACTACTTGTTAGAAAAGATATTTGGAACGTCGACATCGCTCGCTTGTTGGATATGTTCTTACAGTTACTCAATATCACAGGTAATAAAGATCTGCGCATCTGTGGACTAGCAGCAGTTTCTTCATCCATGATTTATCGCCTAAAGGTTGAAAGTATTTTTGCACTTGAGAAAATAGCGATGCAGAAGAAAGGCCTCAATGACCCAAGCAACGATCAGCAACAACAGCAGCAATTACCCATACCAGAGCTAAATCCAATTGAGCTACCATTCAGATTTGAGGCAACCTATCCTGTGTCTGTAGAAGACTTGCTTAGCATGCTAGAAAATATGATAATGGAGCTTGCAAACCCCAGGTCAAAGAAGAAGAAACAAGAGCTTGAACTTGAGCCAGTTGAGACTTTTAATTTTGATCAATATCTTATCAAGTTCGAGAAGATAATCCAAGATTACGAAGATATGATCTATGACATTGTGACTGCAGACGGCGTACTTATGTTCAAGGCGCTGGTTGCCAAGATGGAGTCAGTTGAAATGGCGAGGTGCTTTATAGCCATGCTGTACCTTGCAATGAAGGGCAAGATCAACTTGGATTATCGACAAGACGAATCAGAGGATATCAAGATGACTCTTGCTTAGCCTTAAAATAACGATAATAAATTAGCACACTTTACAGACACAATATAACAATAATCAGCAAGATTGATGAATACGACGACAACTAATACAGCTAGAGCACATAGCAATAAAGTAATAAACTGACAGTTTAGAATATAGGGAGAACCACAACTTTGCGTCAGCATGCCCTTCCAGAAGACGAAATTGTCGCCAGGATAGAGGCGGCTTTGTACTCGGCAGGCAGACCCCTATCGCTAGATGAGCTAGTCAGAGCATCAGGTACCAACTCGAAGGAAAAAACTCACAGAGTAGTAAATGAGCTTGTCAAGAAAGCCAGTTCAGCCTTTAGAGCAATCGAAATAGCTCAACTGGAGGATGGTACCTACGTATTCCAGATTAGGCCACAATACACGCCCCTAGTACGCAAATTCGCACAACATCCTCTACTTCCACCAGGTGCACTAAAGACACTCTCATACGTTGCCTATGAGCAGCCAGTGACCTCAAAGAGGCTTGTGCAGATAAGGGGGAGCCAGGTCTATTCTCATATCAAGCTCCTTGAGCAGCTGCAATTTATAGAGCATGAAAACCTCGGCAGGTTGAAAGTTTATCGCACAGCGTCTAAGTTCCAAAACTATTTTGGCATAACAGACCTCAATGCCGTAAAAAGCAAGCTAGTAAACGCTGTTGATATCACCACAACAAAAACAGGAGCAGCGGCTGCTGCTGCTGCTGCCGACGCAAAATTAACAGTAACAAAGTCAAGCAAGCAGCCACGTCGACACTCAACTACCGCTGCTAAATATGTCGCTTCAACTGCGAATGAGGTGGCCGACAGAGATACAAGCTAACCTCAGATGCCAGAAAAGACTTAATTATAGTGGATAAAAGTTATCTACTGCACACTACTATGCGAAAATCAATAGAAAATCTAGGCGGACGCAAGCTCACAGGTGGACGCAAAGTTGCCATGAGAGGAAGACGTAAGTTTGAAATTGACAGGTATCCAAATGAAGCTGTCGCCGGCCCTGTCCAGATCGTTGTCCGTAGGACGAGGGGCAAGAATAACAAAGTAGCATTCAAGACTGCTGAATTTGCCAATATAATTGATCAGGAAAATAAGAAAGTATTCAGATCTAAAATCCTGAGAGTTACAAAGAACCCAGCAAATAGAGACTATGAAAGAAGGGGCGTGATCAGCAAGGGTGCTCTTATTGAAATTGAAAATGGTACAGCTAGGGTTGTGTCAAGGCCAGGACAAGACGGAGTTGTTAATGCAATCATGGTCAAAACAGCAGCAGCTGCTGCTACATCAACATCAAGAAAGACTAGATAATTGTTGTTGCTCTATTTTTATTAGTATAATAATAGTAACTATTAAGAGCGAACAACGGTCTCTTTTCTATGTGGACTTGACATGGGATGGTCCGGATCCAACGGACAGACTTATTTGTCCCTATCCCGTAGAGTTTTATTGTAAGCCTTCTCCTGCAGATTCGCTAAACTCACTTGAATCTGGACAGATCCTAATTGAGCTCGATTTGGGGCAAGCTATCAGATCAGTTGCAGGCAGGCTTGTTAACAGAGCCAAGTCAGAAAACCTTAACAAGTTGCATGAAGGTGCTAGCAAGATAAAACGCCAGACATCACTTTCAACTACATTCGTGCAGGACAGCCGGCATGCTAACAGATGGATAGGAGTGTTAAGTATCCCGGCCAGCTGGTTAGAAGGTGGTACAAGAACCCATGGAAGAACTGGTGCGGATACTCCCAAAAGCGGCGGTGGCGGCAATAAATTCTATAGCCTAGAGATAACATACGCACTTGATAATAATAACAGTTGCACCGCTCGGTTTTTCTCAGATGATGCATT
The DNA here is from genome assembly GCA_052038215.1 of Nitrososphaera sp. GTDB lineage: Archaea > Thermoproteota > Nitrososphaeria > Nitrososphaerales > Nitrososphaeraceae > Nitrososphaera. The sequence continues at coordinate 848 of JBQGBZ010000375.1, read as the reverse complement.
TCATTGGCAGGCAAGGTCCAAGTGAGCTACGTAGCAACGCAGATACGCAAGCAATATATTTTTTATAATTTCGTAGGAAAACAGAGGATCGAGAAACTCTCGTGAAAGACTATGAACATGTTGTGCTATGGCTTGACTACTTTAACAAGAATCTCAAGAGACGACAAGGTAGGAAGGTTAAGCGTGATCAGGCGGTCTTTGACCCTACCGTTCAGGAGCTGGCTGAGGCAACTAGAGCTGCAGGCTTCCAGTTATCGGATCAAGAGGTAAACAGTGATGCAAGGTTTCCTCGTAGATCATTCGTAAAGTCTGGTTATGTAATGGTGGCAAAAAAGGAAGGTGTCAAAAAGTCCCAGATAATTAGTGAGGTCTCAAACAAACTACTACGAAGAAGCTTGCAAAAATCTGGCAAGAAATAAGCAATTTTGCATCGCCCATGAGGGCTATGTCTCCAAGACGGCGAGAGAACATTTATCCTCACCTCTTAGACATTTGCTCATTTTCCTCCCCCACACAACTAGCAATTTTATAGAGATAGATAGATAGATTTTATTATTCTCATTCTTTATAAAAAAGAACAATAAAATATCTGACGCGAAGCTTACGATAAATTAATCAAGTTATGCCAATTGCTCAAACAGACGAAGTAGGAGAGATCTTGCATCTTGCAAAAAGTGGCAGGTTAATAGTGAAACTTAGTAAGGCAGGTGCTGAACGGATCAAACCGGGCGAATTGCTGATCGATGGATCAGGCAGAAGAGTCGGCAAGGTGGCAGAGTTGCTGGGTCCAGTAAATTCACCATATGCATCGGTCATAACCATGACAGATAGAACAAGCAGGCTTGTTG
>JBQGBZ010000374.1:0-2881 GCA_052038215.1 Nitrososphaera sp. | reverse complement strand
GATTGCAGACAGAAATTGGTTTGTCTGATAAAGATTATAATGGAAAACCAATCAACTTAGCCAACGCGGAACGTATCGCCTGTGTGCGCAAACTGCATGCTAGACTGAAAGCATCTTCAGAGGAAAGGAGGATCGTTAGAGTGCTTTCTGTAATAGAAAAAGTATGCTCAAAGTTGCTTCTTCCAAGATCCCTTTCAGAAACTGCCGCCAAAATATACAGGATGTACACATCTAAAAATAATACTAAAGGCATGTCGGTGAATGGTAATGCTATAGCAGCTGTATATCTTGCATGCAAGCAATCCTGCATTGCTAGGGGGTTGGAGGAGATTGTTGAATCTACAGATTTTTGTAGTAACAAAAGGTCATCTCTGCGCATAGCATTTCGCTGTTACAAGAGGATGACAATGTGCATGACAAACACTGCAGAAACTGAGCTGATCAAAATCCCACGGGCTACTTTCGATCACGTCATCCCTTTGGAAAAGTACATCTCAAAGATTTCAAACAAAGCAAGAATAGATTGGCGAATACAAAAACTAGCGTTGGAAATCGCCCGTCAGACTGAGGACAATATACTGCTGTCTGGGAAAGATCCTGTCGGAATTGCATCGGCATATCTGTATATATCTGCATGTCTCTGCGGCTATCAGATTTATCTTACAGATATAGCCAATTTTTCACAAGTTACAGAAATCACCATCAGGACAAGATGTAAGGAGATCCTCTCTAGCTTCAAGCTTGAGATAAGGGTAAGGTCGGCAGGTTGCAGTACTGTTGCTTACTAGATTGCGGAAATCGTTTTAGAACACTAGACTTCTCAATCTTTATGGGTTCTGTCTGTATATCTCTAGTTCAGGTCACGGATTACACATTGATTAGACTTCGATGCTGAGGCCCAGCTGTTAATTGAGACAACAATAGCTATTCACTCGCTGAAAGATATTTGTTATTGTTTTGAAAAAGTATTAAACGTCATGAAAGCAAAAGTTTGACTGAATACCTTGCGGAGCTAAGCAGGATGGGTGACTGAAAGACAAACATGAATATTGCTATCGCAATTGAAGAAGACTTTGCAAATTCCTGTAGATATTTCTTCAGCTCACTATAGCGATTCCTTATGGTCACTTCTGTCACACCAGCCGCGATGGATAACTCCTTCTGTGTTTTCATTTCACCAGCTTGGAGGCAAGCAATGTAGAGTACTGTAGCCGCTATTCCCATCGGACCTTTACCTGCAGATACTTGCATGGCAACAACCTGGCGCATAATCTTAATTGCCACCCTTTTAGTTTTTTCACTGAGTCCTACCTTATTTGCAATACGAGTTATGCACCTTACGTGGTCTATTGCTGGAATTTTGGGATCAAAGGTATGCACAAGAAGCCTGTAGTCGCGAGAGATTTTCTTTCGCGGTACATTACTGGCTGAAGATACCTCATTTAGTGTCCTTGGCGTCTCTAATTCCCTACATGCAAGGTATACTGAAGCAGCGAGGACAGAAGATACTGTCCTGCCTTTAATCAGATTAATTCTTGCTGCCTTTCTGTAGAAGTATGCTGATTTTTCCACTATTGTTTCAGGTAATGCCAAACTTACTTTCAAGTGCTCAAGTGCAGGTAATGCCTGCTTCAGGCTCCTGTCATTTGCTGCTTGTATTCTAAAGTCCCACACCCTAATTCGATCAAAGTTAAGACCCATTTCCTTTGTGTCCCTGCTGCTGCTCCCTATTGTCGTGAGGAGCCCTTTGTTATATCGTGCGAGTGATGTAGCACTGCCTGTCCGGCTCTTGCGATAAAAGTCATCAATGCTGAAAGATCGCCATTCTTGTACTGCTGGCGATTCGATTCTGTCTACCACGACACCGCAGCGGCTGCAAATAACTTCGCCACATTCATGATCGGTTACCACGATCTCGCTCTTGCATATAGAGCACATAAGTGGTCCTTGCATTAAGGTACTTTGGTATATTGTAAGCCAGATACCTATAAACCCTTATCTCAAGGTCAAAACACATTTCCAATAACGAACCCAAATTAGGGAAATCCCTCTATGCTCGTTTTGACACTCTAAATGCTCTCTGATGCCTCAACAGATAGGCTCGTCGAACTGTTTTAATTCCTATGGTGATATGGTTTTTCCAAGATGAATTGAAAGAATATATTTCATTTCTTAATATCCATTATTGTCATATTTAGAATTAGAATACAAAACAATATTCTAATTTATATTATGCAGAAAATAAATATGAATATGACACTGAGCGATCCACCTAATCAAAGCGCAGAGGCTTTCGAATTTAATGACATAGAATTTGTGCAGTTAAGATATACCGATGTGCTTGGAAAATTTTTGGCAAAGTATATTGTCAGTGACACAGGGAAACCCACTGAGGACTTAAAAAAAGGCATAGCACTGGATGGTTCATCTGTTGCAGGGTTTTCAGCGATAAACGAATCAGATCTTTTGCTCGTTCCTGACAGGTCGACGTTGCGCCCCCTACCATTAACCAATTATAGGGTCGCAACTGTGATCGCAGACGTTTATGAAGGGTACGGCCAGGGCAGGTTGGCTAAAGATCCACGGCATGTTCCTCAGATATTGGAGGAATCTCTCAAGACTCAAGGACTGTTATGTCAAACCGGCCCAGAGGTTGAGTGTTTTGTATTCGAGGATATTGTATATGATAACAACGGGACCCCTGAGATCAAATCTTCCGAAAGGTTTGGAAAGTATCATATACGCATCAAGCATGGATATGACGTACCTCCATTCCAAGACTCTTTATTGGAACTGAGATTTGAAGTTGCGGAGGTGATGAAAAAGAACTACTCCATTAAGGTCACCCATCTTAACCATGAAGTTGCAAGCAGCGGCCAGA
>JBQGBZ010000373.1:0-1253 GCA_052038215.1 Nitrososphaera sp. | reverse complement strand
AGCCTAGAAAAAGAAATTGCAAAAGTGCTTGCGGGCCAGAATAAGGACGTAGAAAAGCGCTACAAGTATTATGTAGACTACAGCTAGATTTCCTTTTGCAGCTGTCTGATGAACAGCATCATGAATTTTGTACGCTGTTGAGCAATTTTCTTGGCAGTTCTGGTGTGCATCAAGTCCTTTAATTTCAGCAACTTGGTCTGAAAATGGTCTAGAGTCCACTGGCTATCGTCCGGCTCTCTGGTGGATCTGCAGAAAGGATCGTCAGCTTTGTAGAACATCCTCTTTTCAGAGCCGCTAACACTAAACATGCGCGCTATCCCTATTGCACCAAGCGCGTCGAGTCTGTCAGCATCTTGCAGTATTCTTCCTTCAAGGCTTGTTGGAACCAATCTCTTGGAGTAGCTGTGTGCCCGTATGCAGTAGGATATCCTATTTATCTTGTACTGCGAGTATCCGTAGCTCTGCAGGATATTTTCTGCCAAGTCAGCGCTGTCATTTGACGACCTTGAGGATTTAGCGCTTCCCTTCGGATAGACAACAATGTCGTGCAGCAAGACTGCTGGAAGCAATATCTCCATATTGGCGTCTTCTCGCTGGCCTATCAACTTGGCGTTTTTGTAGACACGCATGATGTGCTGGTAGTCGTGCGCCGGGTCTCTGCCTTCTAGCATCCTCATTACATTTCTTCTGATTGTATACTGCATTGTAGTGATTGATTCTTGCTTGTTTATTAATAAAAGTAATAGCCCTTTTGCAAATCAAGCTCTAACTAAGAAAATCAAATGCAATGATAGAAAATAACAATATCTTTTTGATTCAATTCTTCCTTATGTGATATGCGGCTCCGTCCTGTCTTGCCAACAATTCAAGCAAAAATTGCCCTCATCTTGAAAAATGAATGCCTCCTGATCACATACATCACAGGTTATTCTATCTTCTGTAGATAGTATGCTGATTGTTGCATCATCTTCAAAATAGACGTCTAAAATTGGCGACCTCCTTTTCTACAGTGTTGTTTCCTTTTGTATCGTAGTTGTCTATTGCAGCACGGACAGCGTATGGCATCCCATTCAAAATATTTAGCACACTTTGTGCAATACCGAAGGCCTAATTCGTATGGGCTTGACGAGGGAAAGCATGGATATGCGAGTTTATCACACAAGTTTCTACATGGTGGCATTGATTTTAAGCTCGGTACGGCCTGCTATAATGTAGCTGGCACGAAAGGGAGAGGGAGGGGTAACATGTTATCT
>JBQGBZ010000372.1:0-2013 GCA_052038215.1 Nitrososphaera sp. | reverse complement strand
AGTGCCTCCTCTCCAAATTTGCGTGTTACGACTGCAGTCATGCTAATCCGTATCGTCGGGCATTATATATATACGAATTTTTGTGAAATGTTATGCCTAACTGATGCTCGAGAATAGCTTTTGGGAGTAGATATGCTTTCTACGATTTTGAAAACAACATATTTTTATTCCTGTAGTCGTTGTCGTCGCTCTGTCTAAATTCTATACATACTTGTTTCTAGTTAGCCCTCATAACTATAAAAATACCCATGTGTCAACTCGCTTTAATAACTTTTACCTATTCTAATGGTCATCAATTATTACCTATATGTTAATTTGAATGAGCTTCTTGCCTGTGTGTATATAGTTTCTTCCGCAAGTTTCTTTTCTTTTGTGTGCCCTTCGCTTTGGAAAGGCAGGCAGAGAACCACTGCTACAGCTACTACTGCACGGATATATTATCATCGTCGCCGGAAGTGGCTATCATGTCATCTAGATGTGATGATATGCAAAGCGGAAACTTTACCGCTGCAAGAGAACATAAGCAACATTAGTATTTGAAAAATCTTCGCATGTCGTCCTTTTCTGATACAAGGCTAAGCCAGTCTATCCCCAAACTCGCTGGTTTTGATCTTGGTTTTTTTTGCAATGCAGCTAATATTTCCTCTGCAGTTTCATTTGGGCTCTTGCCCGTTGTATCAAATTCGGCAACTTTACGCCTGCTAAAGGTTTTCAGCGAGTCGTATAATGCTGTGCCTAAGATTTCACTTGCAACGTTCTCTCTAGCTTTGTCAGCGCTGTAGCCTCTCTCTTCAAGAGTCTTCTCTAATTCATATGGTGACCTGCGCAGCACAGCCACCATGCCGATACCTTCAGGTTTCAATACATAAGGAGCAAGATGTCCTACTATCATCAAATCATTCCTTTTTGTGTTGAGCATTTTCTCAAGCAGCTTTGCCAGCCTTTTGACATCAACATCAAGTCCCAGATCAGTCTTCCCACTAATGGCATTGTTGTCAATTGCAACATGGTTGATATCAATTATCTCTGAATTTATCTTGTCTGCAATAATCCTAGCGCTCGTATGTTTACCAACGCCGGGAGTGCCAGTAACAACAAATCTAAGCCTCTTCAAGTGTCTTTCAATATGCAATACATTATTTATTCATGGACGAATTGATAATAGATATATATGCGCACCTGTGAGTCATGCAATAGGGTCAGATTTTACTCACTAAACTTTCTCTTCTCAAAAACGATCTGTAATGAATGCTATCTGAAAATGAAAGAAAAGCAGAGCAAGCACTAGCTAGCCTTGTACACTGCCGCATTTAGTGCAGAATTTTGCATTAACCTTAAGCTTGTTACCACAGCTGATACAAAATTTGGTTTCAGATTCAAGTGTTGATCTGTCAAGTGGCGAGAGTTGTGGTGGGGACATCAATTCAGTAGGTGCCGTTGACTCAGCTCCTCTGTACATATCTGTGACAGCACCGCTAGGCTTGAATGAATCATCAATTTCTGGCACCAACTCTGCTTCTTTTTTACTCCCTCTTTCTTCAAGATAAAGCATGAGGCGTGGTCCTAGTCCACCGTTTGGAAGGTTCACCTGATCGCCGAGCCAAATTGCGAATTTTCTTAGTGTCATGTCAGGAGTTGAAAAAGTAAGCGTGTGGGTTGACATGTACTCCTCCGTTGCAGACCTGCCATTAAACACCTTTGCCATTATCTATGAAGGCCTGAAAGTAGATATATATATTAATTATTGTGGCTTACCGCACTTGCTGCAGAACTTGGCTTGCGAAGGTATCAAAGTATTGCAGGCAATACAGTTCTTTGTTGTTGTTGTTGTAGAGGTTGCACGGGGTTTAGGTAGCTCAATATCTACAGGCTTGAATGTAGGTTCCTGCTGCGGCGTAGGGAGTGTGTATTCATTTCCGCTGCTTACCCCAGCAGGGCCCACAGTGCCACCAGCACCCACAAATCCCCCTATACCAAAGCCTGCCTGTGGAGCTGCTGGAGATGATGAACTTG
>JBQGBZ010000371.1:0-1149 GCA_052038215.1 Nitrososphaera sp. | reverse complement strand
GCATACGTGGGGTTCTCCTCAGTTCGAGACCCTGTGCTAAATCTCTCGACATTCACTTTATATCCTTGGATAGTGATCCTCGGTATTTTCATGTGGAGAAAAACCAGGGTAAAGAAGATTATCAGTAGGTAATTAATTAAGAAACGAGAAAAACATGGCGGGCCCGCCGAGCTTCGATCTCGTGACCTGCGGTTATCTTCACCTTCTCGGCCGTTGAAGCAGCACGAAGGTTCCGAAGACCCTCATCCTTTTGCGCCGCTCTGCTTGTGGAACTTTTAGGGTTATAGCGGGGCTAGAATACAAGCATATAGAACTGTATTCTAAATTAAAACCACCACAAGCTTATTTGCTGTTTTTTGGCGTCGCCAATCTGTCATCATGGCATTAGGTGAGAAACTTTATGAGGAGAGCGGCAAAGTACTAGGCTTCAAAGTTACAAGAGTACATCCAGTTGAAGGAACGACAATGGAGGTGAGCTTTACTTCAGAGATAAAGGGTTTTGGCAAGTTTCCAAGCGGCAGAAATATTGGATCTGGTATTATGCCTCTGTATCCTCATGGAGTTATAGATGCTAGCCATCTGGGAACAATAATGACAGCAGAAGAAGAAGAAGGTGAGCAGTATATATGGTGGGCTCATGAGAAACTTAAGCTGGCAGATGGCGGAAAAATGAAAGGGATGATCATAGTGTCTGGTTTTACAAATTCTCAAAAGTTATCATGGATGAATGCCCTCCTCGTGGCAGGTGAATCAGAGTTTGATCCAGCTGCTCAGCAGTTTAGAGTAACGGGCTATGAGTGGATATAGATAGAGACTGGCAATATGCTTATTATTAGCTACCTATGTCTGTCTAATTCTTTTGCTCTCTGTCTTTATGTTCTTTGAGCGGCCTAGCTATTACATCCTCAAAGTCATCCGTCATGCTTCCAAACTGTGCCATGGTGGACTGGCTGAAAAAAACAATGAATACTTTGCCGCGAGAATACCGCAATATCCTATTCGACGCAATCTTGACAGGACTTCGACCAGACGAGGCAAGTAAGAGTATATCAATCGATAACAGCAGAGCACTGAGGCAGATAGTTACCTAAAAGCAGATAAGATGATACCTGATATTCATCACATGCATCACCTAGTCGACGATTTTAT
>JBQGBZ010000370.1:0-5767 GCA_052038215.1 Nitrososphaera sp. | reverse complement strand
AAGCAGCTTGATCGGGTATACTGCAGTAAAGCCCCTATACTTTGTTGACACTATTGGAACATCCACATGTATTCCTTCAATATACACGAGTACCAGTATAACTCCTATTGTCAGGGCCATTACAAACAAGCTTGGCAACTGGCCAGTACGAAAGATTGCGTCAGCTCCATGCCCCTCATAAATTGCGGATATTGTGAAGGGAACTACACCTAGCGGTCCGTCGTCTGCTGGGACTGGACTGAATATACTCCACAGTATCGTTTGTGCGATGCCTGCCATGATGAACAGACTTAGGCCCGAGCCGACACCCCATCCCTTCTGCACCATCTCGTCCATTAACATCACGAGTAGACTAGCAACTATGAGCTGGGCCATTACTACATAGATGGCATACGGGGCAGTATCTGCAGTTAGTGGTCCATATACACTAGCCCCGTATAGCGCACCTTCTGCTACAATCACTATAATAGTGACTATCTTTGTCGCTGAAGTAAAGAGCGATCTGTCATCAGGGTTCTTAAAATCCAGTTTGATCAAACCAGATCCCTTTAACAATTGCATAAGCAACCCTGCTGTGACTATGGGTCCAATTCCGAGTTCCATGAGTGTTCCTTGTTGAGCGGCGAAAATTACTCGTGCAAATGCACGAAAGTCAAAACGTGGGTCATCAGTTACACCGTACAGAGGGATCTGTGCCATTACCAAGTAAGCGAAAAGGGCGATTGCAGTCCAGACAAACTTTTCCTGAAGAGAAATTTTCTTCTTTGGCTTTGGAATTTGAGGAACGTAATCAGACGCGGCCTTTATGAACCGCCTCACCGGACTCTCAGTTGTTGTCGTGCTGCTCATCTGTTATAACCCCGCCACCTGCAGCCTCAATTTTTGACCTGGCACTCTCTGTTATCTTAGATACTTTGACGGTATAAGCTCCGTTGATGGAGCCTCCTCCAAGCAGCTTATCATAACCTAGCGAGGTCAGATCCAGAACAACTCTGCCACTTTCGTCGGTCTTACCATGCTTGGCAAACACTGCATCTAAGTCTCGGATATTAACCCATCTCTGCACGAGGTTGGGGTTAAAAGAGTTAAAAGTGTCATGACCAAAGTGCTCCGGCTCTTCGAGGATTGTACGTATCCAAAAGTGTTTGTGCTTCCCTGCACCTCCGACACCTCCTCTACTCCCAGCTGCCCTATGCTGGCCTACTTGGCCCCAGCCGCAGTATCTGCTACCGCGTTGCCTTCTACTTTTTCTAAATCTGATAGCCATAAATCATTATCACTCGCTCTGCATCGTTGAAATTATATCTATCACGTTCACCCGCACCTGAATTAAGTCTTGCTGCATTAGAGCATCCTCTTGACTATCTCTGATAGTTCGCCATCCTCTCCAAGAACTCCCTCTTGCATGTACTGAGTCTTGGTCTTTCTCTTAAACCCGCCCTTTGGGGGGCTAAGCGCAAACCATGGTTTGATCCCTTCAAGCTTACTCATTGCGACTTTGTTCTCCGCTATTGCAGATGCAAGGTCTTCCATACTATTGTATTCTTTTGGGAGATCTGGTTTTGTAATAGGTTTGTAACCTGCCTTCCTGCCTCTCTTTTCAAGAAGTTCTTTGACTATGCTAGCATCTGCCTTTGTCCATGCTACCTCATCTTTTACCTTCCTTAACATACCTAGATATTCCACGCTTTCTGGCACTATTGTTGCGCGAAACCGCTTCTCAAGGTTCAGGCCATTAAGTGTCTTTTTTGCCTGTTGGGGGATGTTTACTGTTCCTTTGATTCTAACTACTAAATACGCCATCTGATTGATTCATCCTCACCCTACACTGTATGTGCTCCGGAGGGCGTTGAAAATTGCCTTTGTGGTCGAAGACATTGTATTCGTTGACCCAAATGTCTTCGTCCATGAGTCCTTTAATCCTGCTAACTTTAATAAACTCTTTATATTCTCTCCCGCGACGATACCAAGGCCTCTCGGACCGGGAATGATTTCAATTGTGACGCTGCCGCCTTTACCGCGCACTTTGAATGGCACGGAGTGAAGCTGATTGCACTTGCACTCCCAACTACCGCAGCCAAGCTTTACAGGAATTACATTAAGGTAGGCCGCATTTGTAGCCTTGTCTATGGCCACTCTCATTTGTGAAGCTTTGCCCTTGCCTATGCCAAACCAACCAGTCTCATTTCCAACAGCTACAAGAGCATTGAAACGAGTCATCTCGCCTGCGTCAGTCTGCTTTTGTACAATACCCACATGAACTACTTGACTCTTGATGTCCTGCAATAGGTGTTTGACGATCTCTGATTCCTGTATCCTCATGCCATTTTCGTAGATTTGATCCATTGAGTTTATCTTGCCTGCCAGCACCATACTTCCAAGCGTAGTTCTGGGTTTCCATTCGGTTTGATGCTGCCTTGCAGATGATGATGACATTTGACTCATTTCTCCTTTCTCTGGCCTCGCTTCTTCTCTGATGTGACATTTCTCTTTTCCTTTACCTTGCCTTCCTTGGTTGGTACTTTTTTATCTGTATTCTTTGACATCGCTTTTTCTGAAGGCCTGTCTAAAATTCCTTTTTTTATTTCTTCGAAGTGTGAAGGATAATCTTCAGGCTTGAGACCATTTTTCAAAATAGCGGAGAAACGTGAATTGTACTCTTTTTCATTTTCTTTCAGAATATTGGAATAATCTGCTATATGATGACCACTTATCCTGTCTTCGTCTGGAAGCGATTCTTCGGAGACAGGCATCCTGACTCCAGCATCAACTATACCTTTCATGCAAGCCGCAACCCTTGAAGTAAAGTGGTTCTTGCCTATGTAGAGGATCGCACTGCTGACCTCTTTTTCTAGCGCCTTCTTTCCTAATAGCATGCCTGTAAGATAGCAGGCAGGCAAATTGTTAAAGCCACCCTTCCATCCGTGCTCGGCAAGTTCTCTGCTGTGTGCAGAAACAATGACGATATCGCCTGTAAGGGTCGGCCTGAGCACTTGAGCTGCGACATTCTGATCACTTATCTTGACAGTAACAAACAGCTGCCTGCCGATTAGGATCGCTGACCTCTTGCGATAATTAGTTTTATCTTCTCTAATTCTTTTTAGCGTATGAACATAAGTCAACAGTTATCACACCATTTAACGATTAGAAAAGCAACCAATGTAAAGCACTTATAAATGTTAAAGGCTTTGCTACTACGTCCTAATTTGAAGCTTATTTGCAAGAGGAAATAAAATCTACATTCACTGAGGAAAATTAAGAAGAATAAAGAATCCTGCAAATTTACTTACTATTGGATCACAGCTCTTGATCATGATTCTTATCCCTTTGAGCGTCTCTTTTGCATACTAATGGGCAAACAATTGAACACATCTATAACTGGAACTAAAAGAATGTTTTAGTTATTCCCTCCTAGTCGTTCTCTTTGCAATCATTGCAGCAAATGCACCTGCTCCGATGCCATTATCAATATTTACCACGGTCAAACCCAATGTGCAACTTTGAAGCATAGATGCCAATGCTCCAATGCCGTTTGAGCCAAAGCCATAGCCGATTGAAGTTGGCACACCCACAACAGGTATGTCGACCATTGATGCTACAACTGAGGCAAGCGCACCTTCCATTCCTGCCACGACCACGATTGCGCCTATCTCTTGCTTGAACATCTCTTTAAGAACAGGAAAGATACGATGCATTCCTGCAATACCAACATCATAACTTGTTATCGCTTCACAGCCCATTGCCTTGGAAACAATCCGTGCTTCTTCTGCGACGCCAATATCTGAAGTGCCTGCAGACATTACTCCTATTTTTGCATTGCTCGTTTTGTAGGTAAATGATTTTTCAGAAGCAAGCAGAGTTGTGCTGTTCCTCCCAATTTCAACATTGAAACCCTTTCTACGGAGTGTGCCAGCCACTCTTGATAGTTCATTCCTCTTTATTCTACTGACTACAACTTGACAGTTACGCCTAACAACTGCGGTAGCTATTTTGATAATGTCTTTGTATTCTTTATTTTCAGAAAAAATTATCTCTGGCATTCCGCCTCTTCTTATTTCGCGACCGACATCTAGCTTTGCAATATCGCCAATCTTCTCGACTGCATGGATCGAGATCTCTTTCTTTACCTCTGACAGACTAAGGCTACCATTTGCAAATTCGTCAAGAATTGTGTGCAGATCCATCCGTCAGTCAGATATCAACAACAAGAAAATAAAAGGGTTTAAAGTGGAAGTGCCTTGATCGCTTCTTTGACGCTTGCAATGCCTTTGCTGAAAATATCTTGCTCAAAGCTATCTAGCTTGAGCTCAATTATGTGCTCGACGCCACCTGAGCCAATGATAGCCGGAACACCTATGCATACGTTATCAAATCCATATTCGCCTTCAAGAAATGTTGACACTGGGATTACCAGCTTTTTGTCTCTGATAGCAGATTCTAGCATAGTCGCAATTGCGTTACCTGGTGCATAAACGGTTGCTCCCTTTAGTGCAATGACTTCTGCTGCGACTTTTCTTGTCTTTTCAAAGATCTCCATTGCCTTATCTTTTGAGATAAACCCTTGAAGAGGTATACCTCCTATAGAAGAGAATCTTGTAAGCGGCAGCATGTTTTCGCCGTGCTCACTTATCACCATAGCTTGAATCGAGCTGCGTGAAATATTTGTCGCATCGCGAATAAAACTTTTGAACCTTGATAAGTCTAGCATGCCACCCATTCCCATAACCTTGTTCTTTTTGGCTCCAAGAGTCTTGAGCGTAAAATAAGTCATTGGATCAAGTGGGTTCGTGACTACGATTACAGTCGCGTTCTCTGCATAAATCGCAATCTTTGACGCGACATCTTTGACGATACCTGCGTTTATTTTGAGGAGATCCATTCTCGTCATGCCTGGTTTTCTTCCGACACCTGCAACAAGCACTATGTAATCAGAACTGCGCAGATCGTCGTAATTGTTTGAACCGCGCACTACAGTGTCAGATCCCATTTCTGACAGCTGATGATTGATGTCCATCGCTTCTCCTTGGGGGAGGCCCTGCACTATATCAAGAAGTTGTATGTTTCTATCAAGCTCCCTCAGTCCGCAATTAAGGGCGGCTGAGGCACCTACCTTTCCAGATCCGATTATGGTAATTGTCATAGCTGAACTTGCAACTGGGGTATTACTTATATAAATTGTGATTGGAGTCGGGTCAGCTTTAAATTATTCAGCATATCAAGTCATAACGAATTGTCAAAGAAAAGAAGAGACGACAGCTACTTTGCTGTAGATAGACGTAGAAAAAGAAAATATATGATGATTATAATACCCATCATAATTGCAGTAGTTGCTGCTGGTATTGCAGGAGCTATTTTCTACCAGCCCCCTACGGCAATGGCGATAAGCGGAATAGATTGTGATAGGGCTGAGCAGTTGAATTATCATATTCATTCACATTTAGAGATATTCGTTAATGGCATACAGCAACAAATCCCTTCAAATATTGGGATACTTTCTTCCCCCTCCTGCCTATATTGGCTTCATACTCATAGCAATGATGGTATACTACATGTCGAAGCCCCTGAAGCCAGAGAATTCACGGTTGGGCAATTCCTTGACATCTGGCAGCAAACTTCTAATTCAACAGCATTATTTGACACCGTGGCTAATATGCCCGCAACAGCATATGTTGATGGTGAGAGATTCGAAGGTGACTATAGGTCAGTGCCTCTTGAATCGCTCAACCAGATCGTTCTTGTGTATGGCACACCTCCTGAAGATATTCCA
>JBQGBZ010000369.1:0-1393 GCA_052038215.1 Nitrososphaera sp. | reverse complement strand
GAAGTTTTGGAATTTGAATTCATGCAGCGCGCTCTCATTGCTGGCGTTGCAGTAGCGATAACCTCGTCGGTGATCGGGCTCTTTCTTGTGCTAAGACGCAATTCACTCTTTGGCGACGCACTTTCCCACGTAGCGTTTGGTGGCATAGCAGTAGGACTTGCAGTTAGTATTTACCCTCTTTGGACTGGCCTAACGCTTTCCATAATAGGAGCTCTAGGCATCACGAAGTTGCGTCAGTCTGCCAAGATACCAGCTGACGCTTCCGTCGCCATCTTGCTTTCCTCAGGCCTTGCGCTTGGTTTAATACTTATAAGCCTTTCAGGCGGGTTCACGCTTGACCTGTTTAGCTTTTTGTTTGGAAGCATTCTTCTTGTCAGCGTTGAGGACACGCTTGCAATACTGGCAATGACTGCCATCATTCTATCTATAGTCATACTTCTCTATCGGCAGCTGATGTACATCACATTTGATGAAGAGCAAGCGAGGGTAAGCGGCCTCCCAATTTCAAAGTTGAACTATCTTTTTGTAGTGCTTGCATGTGTTGCAGTCATTGTTTCAATGAGGCTCGTCGGTATCCTTCTTGTATCATCTCTTATAGTGATCCCAAATATTACTGCGCTCCAGTTTGGCAAAGGCTTCAAGAAAACTGCACTCATTTCAGTGTCAGTATCAATAATATCAGTTGTAGCGGGTATCGCAATTTCATATGCTGCAAATCTGGCTCCATCTGGAACAATAGTACTTATTTCGATTGCAATCTTTCTGGCTGTGCTAGCCGCTAGGTACTATTCAAAAAAGAAGCAAATAGTAGAAAAATTAGAAGAGACTAGAAGCTGAAATCTCCGCCGCTGAAATCTCCGCCACTGAAATCTCCGCCACCACTGTCGGCTCCAGCACTGCCGTCGTCAGCTCCCGCGGCCCCGCCTGAATCTGCGGCTGCTCCTGCACTTTCGCCGCCTACAAGCCCAGTTTCTGCCGGACTTAATGCCATCCCCATAAACGACATCATGGACATAAAGAACATGGCGTTCATTATGCCTGAGAATAGCATCATCGGGATCCACATCCGGTTGTTGTCCATGTAGCCTTGAACCTGCTGCGTCTGACCATTGTTGTACCATTGCTGGACTTGCTGCCACTGCTTCTCTAGCTCCTGCTTCTTGGCGGTGAGTACCTGAAGGCCGGTGTGGCTAATGGTCAACTCCACCTTTGTCTTGCCAAGGAAGCCCCTCTTCTCTGTGCGAATAACAAGTCTTTGAGTAACCAGATCATTTACAATTAGCTCAACTTGGGCCTTATCTAGGCGTGCAACCTTGGCAATTTTGTCCATAGCCTTTACGCCCCTTCCAATGGCATCCAACACCATAAAATGGTTTGGACTCTCATTGATTCT
>JBQGBZ010000368.1:0-1092 GCA_052038215.1 Nitrososphaera sp. | reverse complement strand
TATAGCACTATGGGGCCCAAGGATGCTCTTTGTTTCTGCCCGATTGAGCGTGCCGTCAGCGTTGTAGCTGACATTTCCTTCAGAGAAATCAGGTTCTAATTTCACAATAACTGCAACATTGAGGTCTTTTGTTGTTGTTGACGTCAATACTTATCCTTTTTATCTCCATAAACTACTATCATTAAATTGTTTGTAAAGAAAAGAAGTTATGCGGCGACCAGCTTTTGCGTCGATAATACTCTCAGCTTTTCGTAAGCGGTTCTCAAGCTTTGATAGAAGTGAGGCATTTTGGGCGGCAGCATAGTGTATGCAATGTAAAAGTCCTCTGCTTCCCGCATGTAGCGCCTTATCTTATCATGTCCTGGAACTTGCCTGATAAATGACATGTTGTTGAGCCTGTCTGCCAGCTTGATTACCTTGACGTCGTATTCGGCGTCGCGAAGGATGTCGCAGTATTCTAAAAAGCGCTCCAGCTGGCGCTCTATATCGTTTGCTCCTGGATAGTTTTCAAGGGGATTGATCTTCAGTTCGCTTGCAATGTCGCGGATCCTGCTGCCAAACCGGTATGCAAGATACGCTTCAAATCCGTATGACTTGGATTCGTACAGATTCAAGATTCTCTCATCGTTTTCCATGACGTCATGCAGAATTGCGGTTGCAATTTCTACGCTTGTAATATTGCGATTGACTGAGCGATAATGCCTTATGACATCCATTGTGACCGGCCACGTGTGGGTTTCAAGGAACGGCGAAGCGCCATCTTCGCGCATTAGGTCAGAGTGGACTTCTTCCGCGATCTCAACTGCGCCTTCAATGTAATCGTCCAGTCGCACTTTACCCTTATCTTGCAGAAAATCCAAGAACTCACGCTTGCCTACTCGAGGAATGTCGAGACTGCTGCTGCCCATACCTCTACATAGCAATGTAGTTGAACAAAAGATTTTCGTATACTTTTTTGTACTCTTTAAGGTCAAGTTTCTCTAAGAGGTTATTCACTTTTTGGGTGTTCGGTGATAGAGATAGTTGTTGGGAATGGTGGGGCAGAGATACCTGGGTGTGTTTCCTCCTTTCTCTCTTTTTAATGAACGAATT